>JAWWOY010000442.1:0-15169 GCA_033851195.1 Kribbellaceae bacterium
GGCCGCCAGCTCATGCAGGGGTAGCTTGGCGCCGCGCGAGTACCAGACGAGCATCGCGAACGCAGCATCGGAGTCCAGGCCGTACACGACCATCAGAACGCCTTTGGCCTGGTCGATGGTGCCCCGCGTCAGCAGAGCACGACGTAGGTTGCGGACCTCCGCAAGCAAGATGTCCGCGTCTGGACGAGGGGCTCCGGGCATGGACAGCATCTGATCAACCGCTTCGTCCAGGGACCGGAATAACCGGATCTCCAGGTCCCGCCGGCTCGACACCAGGCGCAGCATCTGCTGGTAGACCGGCGCGAGGCCTGAAACGGCCACCGGTACGGAGTCCGTGTCGGCCCCTTCGAGTGACTCGAACAGCCCGGCGAGCCCCGCCGCGTCGCAGCTGAGCAGGCCGGACGCGTCGATCACCAGCCGCTCCGGCCGCTGTCTCAGCGCAGAGCTAAAGGTGTCCCTCAGATGCTTGCTGGCGTCGGCCCGCAGATGTCCGGACAAGCGGCCGATCAGAAGCGCAGGTGCGAAGTCCAAGCTGACATTCAGGCCGGGGCCGGTAACCAGTGAACGCTGGAA
Organism: Kribbellaceae bacterium; assembly: GCA_033851195.1. Classification (GTDB taxonomy): domain Bacteria; phylum Actinomycetota; class Actinomycetes; order Propionibacteriales; family Kribbellaceae; genus Kribbella. The sequence continues at coordinate 574 of JAWWOY010000442.1, forward strand.
CCGGATCGGCTGATTCTCGGAATTGGTCTTCCGGTGCACGGCAGGAATCCTCACGAGGTAAGCGTGGGCTGGCTGCGCTCTGAACCAGATTCAACGGTAGATAGCTGTGGCAAAGCTGTCGAGGGCCGGCCGTCAGGCGGCCAGCGCTGACCTCAAGGTCAGCAGGATCCGGTGCAGTACCCGGGAAACCTGCATCTGACTGATCCCTATCTCCGCGGCGATCTCCGCCTGGGTCCAGTGATCCACAAACCGGCGTCGCAGGATCAACTGGTCCCGGGCCGACAGGTTGGCCACCGCCGGGCGCAACGCATCGACGTGGTCAACCAGTCCATAGGTGTCCGCCTCGCCGGCGACCGAGTTGCCGAGCGACAGCGACGACCCGACACTGACCGGTGCGTCCAGGGAGATCGGGTGGAAGCATCCTTGCGCGCGCTGGGCGTCCACGATCTGTTCCACTGGTACGCCGATCCGCTCGGCCAACTCTTTGCTGGTCGGCCAACGGTGGAACCTGGCTACCAGCTCACCCTCGACGGAGTTGATGGCCGTCTGGAGATCCTGGATCCGCCGAGGGGGCCGGACCGTCCAGGCGCTGTCGCGGAAGTGACGCTTCAGCTCGCCGCGGATGGTCGGGATCGCATACGAACGGAAGTCGGAGCCCGGGTTTGGTCGGTAGCCCTGGGCCGCCTTGACCAGGCCGAGGTAGGCCACCTGGACGAGGTCGTCCAGGTCCACTCCGCGGCCGTCGTAACGGGAGGCCAACCTTCGGGCCATCGGAGTGCTCTGAACGATTGCCCGCTCGAGAAGTTCGGATCGCCGCGGATCGGCTTCCTCAGCGGCGCTGCGCAGCAAGCGTTCCGTTTCTGCTGACTGTTGTTCTCGAAGCGCTTGGGTTGCCGGTGGGAACGGACTGACAGATCGGGAAAGCGATGCGGTACTGGTCATCAGGGGCCTTGTTCACCGAGTCCGGCAGGGTGGCAGCGGGTTGGGCCACGGCCGGGAGGTAATCACGTACCCACGTCCCCGGACACCAATCAGCGGGAGCTATCCGGATGGTTCGCGACTGCCGCCGGACGGAGCCCTGGCAAGCGCTTTCTGGAGAGGCTGGATAGTCTGGCGTCGTGGTTGACGCTGCCGATACGCCCAATTCCTCCCCCGCTCGACAGGTCGGCGATCGGATGGTGGAGGCTGCGCACGCTCTACTCGCCGATTTGGAGCCCGATCAGCTCAGTCAGGTCGGCTGGTCGTGGGGGGCGGCGGAGTCGCAGGCCGAGCGGGTGCAGTGGTTCTACACGCCGACCGATCACGGCGGTCTCCCCGTCGGTGCGATGACACCTCGGCAGTATCGGCGCACGATGGCGCTGGTCGCGACGGGGTTGTCAATGGCCGCCTATGTCACGGTGGCCACGATCATGGGCTTGGAGAACGTACTCGACCGCAGCGAGAATTTCGCCGGGCCGACCTTCGCCCGGGAACGTGGGCGCGACCCAGGCCTGTACCAGGTGCGGATCTTCGGTACGCCCGGCGAAGCGGTGTGGGGTTGGCGTTTCGGTGGGCACCACACGTCGTTGAACAATTTGGTGGTGGACGGCGCGCTGGTGTCCTCGACGCCGTGTTTCCTGGGCGCGGATCCGGCCACCTCCCCGCTGCTCGGGGCGACCTCGCTGCGACCGCTCGGTGGTGCGGAGGACCTGGGCCGATCGCTGGCCCGCTCGCTGGACGACGAGCAGCGGTCGCTGGCGGTGCTGACCCCGCGGCCGCCGGTCGATCTGGTCGGCGCGAACCGCTCGCGGGTGCGGCCCGGTGATCGGGTGATGCGGCTGGGCGATGTCTTCCGTGGCCGGTTCGCCGACCATCCCGACATCGCGCGCAGCATGAACGCGGCGTTCGAGAGCACCCAGCAGCATTACGGAATCACGTCCGCCGATCAGGAGGCTGTCGAGCTGACCGCCGAGCCGCGCGGCGTACCGGCTTCCGCTCTGAACGCCGAGCAGCGCGAGTTGTTGCTGGCTGTGCTGGACTGTTACACCGGCCGGGTGCCCGAGGAGTTGGTCGCCCGGGAGGCGGCGCGGTTCGCCGGGCCATTGCTGGACGGGGTGCATTTCGCCTGGGCCGGCAGCCTTGCGCCGGGCGACGCCTGCTACTACCGGCTGCAGGGCCCGCGGCTGCTGATCGAGTACGACAACGTTCAGCGGCTGGCCAACCATGCGCACTCGGTGTGGCGTGATCCGGAGGGTGACTTCGGCGCGGACGTTCTGGCCGCGCACCGCACCGCACACCACACCTGACTCAGATCTTGTGCCACTTCTGGTTCGAGGTGCCGGCGCACAACCTCAAGACCAGCCTGGCCCCGTGGGCTGACGACACTGCGGTGACGCACTTGCCGGCCGTCGGGTTGACCAGGTCGTGCGCGGCGGTCAGGGTGAACTCCTGCGCCCAGCCGCCGTTGCAGTTCACCAGCTGAACCGTCGTGTTCTCGTTGGTGGACGCCCGGGCCAGGTCCATGCACAGGCCGAGAGAGCGCACCGTTCCGTCGGAGGAGAAGGACCACAACTGGTTGGCGCTGCGGGCGCAATCCCACAATTGCAACGGAGTTCCGTCCGCGCCGGCACCGTTCTGGGAGTTGGTGACGTCGATGCATCGGTTCGAGCCGTAGCCCTGAACGCTGACCCCCGTCGCGTTGGCAGCTGTGCTTGGGTGCGTTGTCGTTGGCACCAAAAGGTTCTGGCCCGGGCGAGCGGCCTCCGATCGGCTCGCCACACGCTCCGCAAGCAGTGGCGCGGTGAAGGCGATGCCGGCGACCAGCACGACCAGGAGTGCTGTCGCCGACCACGCCCGGCGGCTCGGCAACAGGCCCAGGCTGGGCAGTGTGGGGCGACGGGCGAAGGTATCGGCGAAGCGTGGCCTGTGGTGTACCGGGGACACCGGGCGGGAGCGGCGCGTCAAGATCCGGTGAATTGCGCGGAGCAAGCGATCAGGCCGCACATGATCTCCAGTCGGGGAATCCGGTTCCGGGAGGCACGAGTTCGCGCACCAGCCCGCCTGAGGATTCCTGGTCCTTCGCGGCGAGTCAAACGGCGCCGGTTCGTGCCTGCGACCCGCAGCCGGGATGGTCTCGTTCCGTTCACGGAGTGGACATTCACTGGTGGGTTCGGCGAATATCCTTGATCGTTTGATGACTCTGCGCGTTCGTACCGACCTGTGAGGTAACGACATCGACGATCACCCTGCCCGCCGACTTGTTGCGATCGAACGGTGTCTGGCCGAGCGTGACAGTCTTCGCCGTTACGTATCGGGCTTGATGGGACAAGACAGCCATGGTGCCGAGGATGTCGTCCAGGAGACCTTGCTGCGCGCGTGGCAGCTGGCCGAGCGGCTGGACTGGCAGGACCGGCCGATCCGGATGTGGCTGTTCCGGGTGGCCCATAATCTCGTCGTGGACTCGCACCGACGCGACAGCCGATCCATACCGGTCGGGATCGGCCCGGCAGACTTCGCCGACGCCTTGTCCCCGATCGAGCCCGACCCCGCCGAGCGGATCACCGAGCGCCGTGTGCTGGTCGAGGCGATGCGGGTGCTCTCGCCGGCCCACCGGGAGGTGGTCACCCGCGTCCACCTGCTGGGACATGCGGGCGATGAAGTGGCCGATGCCCTGGGCGTGCCCGTGGGCACGGTGAAGTCCCGGACGCACAATGGCGTCCGCGCGATCCGGGCCGAGCTCATCAGGCGCGGGTGGCCCGGGGTGGCGGCGTGAGCCTGTTCGGTAGCGGCCTGACGCGCTGGATGGGACTCGCCGGTGTCCTGATCCTCGTTCTCGTGCTCATCCACCTGCTGGTACGGCGTACCGGTGGCTGGCGTTTGCTTCGGCGGCGGGTCCGCCGCGAGTTGGAGCTGACAGCGAAAGCGTGCTCCGAGCCGGTTGCGTCCCAGGTCCGCTATCGGCGCCGGTTGCGACTTCTGACGCGAGAGCTCAAAAGTCCGGCCGGATGGGCTGATGCCGAGCGTGCCATCGGCTACGCGACCACGCTGCGGCCAGGGTTCGAGCCGTATGGACTCCTGCTCGGCGAGGATCAGGTAGGAGTTCTGGTGGCAGGCGAGGAGCCGGACGGGAACCTGCCGGCGCCATGGAGCCGCGACGGCAAAGAGCCACGCCTTTGGTGGATCGCCCGGAGCGACTTGGCAGGGTACTCAGTGGCTCCGGCTTTCGTGCCCGCGGAACTGCGGGATGCACCCCTGCTCGTCTGTGTCGGTACAGACAGCACGGGACGGGCCGCCGTACTGCTGGATCTCCTAGCTGGGCCGGTCACTATTTCGGTGTACGGCGTGCCGCGCACAGCGCGAGCCGTGGTGCAAGCAGTCGCGGCACAGCTCGACGTCAGACTCCCGGCCGGAGTTGTGGAAGTCGCCGACGGGGTGCATCGGGGTCATCCCGGCATGTCTGTCACCGAAGCCGTCAGCCGGCCCGGCGTGTGGTTCGCGGTGGGTGCTGAACCGCTGGAAGCCGCATTGCCGCCCGGCGTCCGGCTGCTGAGCCTTGGCGTCGCCCGGGGGAGCTCGCGGTTGATCGAGGCACTGCCTGACGGATCCCTGCGTGTACATGGGGCCGCCGAGTGGCTGCGCGTCGACCCGTCCCCGCTCCCCAGAGCGGTAGCTCGGTCGGTGCGCCGGCTGCCTCCGCACGACTTCGAGGGGCAGATGCCCCCCGTCGACTCCGCGGCTGGGGACGATCTCGACGACCTCGGCCATCAGGTCGGTGCCTCGGGCATCTCGGCCGTGGCGACCGGCGAAGCGGGCGCGAACCAGAAGGTGAGCTCGTGGACCTGACACTCACGACGGTCGACTCCACCGACCGGACCCGTGCCGATCGGGTCGTGCGACTGCGGCCGGATGCTTCCGTGGGCAACCTGGCCGAGAGCCTTGCAGGACCCGGCACGACCTTGTACCTGGACTCCCAGGTGCTGGACCCGGACAAGGCTCTGGCCGGCTCGGGGGTCCGGGACGGCGGCGTTCTCGGCATCGACGGGCCGGCTGTCGAGCCGGACCTGATCCGGGCCGTCGATGGCTCAGGCGCGGTCACCGTCGAGGTGCACGCGGTCTCCGGGCCGCAGGCCGGACGGATCTGGCGGGTCGGGCCCGGGAGCCATGAGATCGGGGCGGACCCGCTCTGCACGATCCGGTTGTCCGGTTCCGGGGTGCCATCGCGGGGTTTGTGGCTGACTGTCTGCGCCGACGCCAGCGCCCGATGGCACCTGACGGGTCCCGTCGACGGTGAGGTCCATAGTGAGGTGCGTGGCCGGAGAATCGGGCCGCCGGCTGACGACGCCGCGACCTCCGCTCTGCGGGTCCATCAAGAGACGGACGAGCCTGGTCTGTCGGGGGAAAACGCGAAGCCGAACGGGGAGCCGGGCCCAGCCACCTGGCCGCAGGATGAGGATCTGACCGTCGGACCGGTCCTGCTGCGGCTACGCGGCTCAGTCGAACCAGCAGCTGCTGTCAGGCCGTCTGCCGACGGGTTCGGTCTCGACTACAACCGCCCGCCTCGGCTTGCTCCCCACTTGGACGACGAACGGATCCGGCTTCCGTCGCCTCCCGCGCCGCAGCCGAAGCGGCCGTTCCCGTGGCCGATGATCTTCGCGCCGCTCGTTCTCGGCCTGGTCATGGTCGGGCTGTTCCACTCGTATTACTTCCTCGTCTTCACCGTGCTCAGTCCGGTGATGATGGTGATGAACTGGAACTCGAGTCGGCGCTCCGGTCGCAAACAGCACCAGGAGGCGACCCGTCGCTTCGAGCTTCGCCAGGCGGCACTGGAGGCGGAGATCCGGGCCGCGGTCGCCAGAGAACGCCAGATCCGGAACCTCACCGCGCCGGATCCGGTGCGAGTCGCCCAGTTGGCGACCGTACCGGGCAGCCGCCTGTGGGAACGGCGCCGCGACGACCCCGACCATCTGCTGATGCGGCTGGGCACCGCGGACCAGCCGTCGCTGAAGGAGTTGGACGACCAGTCCCGGGAGGAGAACCACCGCACGATCCGTTGGAACATCCCGGACGCGCCGATCGTCATGCACGTCCCGGCGCACGGGGTGCTCGGCATCGCCGGAGCCGGTGAATCCGCCCGCGCGGTGGCCCGCTGGCTGGTGCTGCAGGCCGCGGTGATGCATTCCCCGCGCAATCTGCGGATCGTGCTGCTGACCGAGCCGGAGCGGATGGCGGACTGGGCGTGGGTGCGGTGGCTGCCACACCTGCATCCGAAGGGCGGGGCGGGAGCGCCCATCGTCCTGATCGGGAACGACGAGGCATCCACCGTCGCGCGTGTCGGCGAACTGGTCTCGCAGGTCCAGGCGCGGCAACGGGAGGCGGCGGCTGCCGGCCAGGCCGGGACCGCCGATGCCGATGTCCTGGTCATCGCCGACGGACCGCGGCGGCTGCGCGACGTACCGGGGATGGTGCAGGTGCTGGCTGAAGGGCCGGCAGTCGGCGTCTACAGCGTCTGTGCCGACGCCGAGGAACGGCTCCTGCCGGAGGAATGCGGTGGCGTCGTACTGGTCGAGGGAAACCAGTTGACCGTCCGCCGGCCCGGCCTGCCTGATATGGAAGCGGTCCGAGCCGACCAGGTCACGCCCGACTGGTGTGAACAGGTGGCCCGGGCGTTGGCGCCGATCCGCGACGTCAGCCCCGATCATGACGCCGGGCTGCCGCGGGAGGTACGGCTGCTGGATCTGCTCGAGCAGGAGCCACCCGACGCCGCTGCGCTGCTGGCCGGATGGCAACGGCGACCGGCGTCCACGTCCTTTGTTCTCGGCAGCGACTTCGATGGTCCGCTCACCATCGACCTGGTCCGGGACGGACCGCACGGGCTGGTCGCGGGAACCACCGGCTCCGGGAAGTCCGAGCTGCTGCAGACTCTCGTCGCCTCGCTGGCCGTGGCAAACCGCCCGGACGAGCTCACCTTCGTACTGATCGACTACAAGGGCGGTAGTGCCTTCAAGGAGTGCGCCGGACTGCCGCACACCCTCGGCATGGTGACCGACCTCGACGCACATCTGGTCGAGCGGGTGCTGGAATCGCTCGAAGCGGAACTGCGCCGACGGGAACGCGTGCTGGCCGCGGCCGGCGCCAAGGACCTGCCCGAGCATCAGGCCAAGCGCGCGGCCGATCCGTCCATGGCGCCGCTTCCTCGGCTGCTGCTGGTGATCGATGAGTTCGCCGCGATGGTGCGCGAGGTGCCGGACTTCATTCCGGGTCTGATCGGCATCGCCCAGCGCGGCCGGTCGCTGGGCCTGCACCTCATCCTGGCCACCCAGCGACCGGCCGGTGTGGTCACGGCCGACATCAGGGCGAACACCAACTTGCGGATCGCTCTGCGGGTCACCGACCAGACGGAGAGCCAGGACGTGATCGACGTCAGCGAGGCAGCGTCGATCGCGGCGGGGATGCCCGGACGCGCGCTGATCCGCCGGGGACCACGTCGCGCGGATCTCTTCCAGACAGCCTGGGTGGGGGCCGAACGGCCGAGCACTGAGCCTGCTTCCGTTCCCGCGGCCGCCGCCCCGGGGATCGAAGTGGCGGAGTTGTCCTGGACAGGACTAGGGCGACCTGCGGGTCTGACGGCCGATCCGGACGACGGCTTCGAGGCACCTGCCAGGCTGGGAGCCAGCGACCTCCAGGTTCTGGTCGAGTCGCTGCAGGCTGCGGCTGCTCAACTGGAGGACTTCACCCCACAGCCCAGCCCGTGGCAGCCGGCGCTGGCGGACGAGATCATTCTTGACGAGCTTCCGGACACGACCGACCGGCCGATGGTGGTGCCGTACGCCCTGGAAGACCTGCCGCACCTGCAGCAACGCCGGGTGGCAGTGGCAGACCTGACCACCTTCGGCCACCTCTACGTGATCGGCGCACCCAGATCCGGCCGCACGCAGATGCTGCGCACACTGGCTGGATCAGCCGCACGAACCCTGAGCTGCGCCGACCTGCACGTGTACGGGATCGATGCCGGCGGTGGGGGACTGGCGGCTCTGTCCGCTCTGCCGCACTGCGGCAGCGTCGTCTCCCGGCATGAGATGGAGCGGTTGACCCGGTTGGTACGCCGGCTCAACCAGGAGCTGACGGAACGCCAGGACCTGGCGGGCAGGCACGACGCCACCGGCCTCACGGAGCTGCGCCGGATCCTGCCGAAGTCCGAGCGACCCGCGCACGTCCTGGTGCTCATCGACGGCTGGGACGCACTCTCGGTGCTGCTCGACGAGCACGACCACGGCCAGCTCCTGCAGGAGGTGCTCCGGCTGCTGCGCGAGGGTGCCGGGCTCGGCCTCCACGTCATCGCCACCTCCGAGCGATCCCTGCTGGGCGGCAGGCTGGCCTCGCACAACGACCACAAACTGCTGCTCCGCCAAGCGGACCGGACCGACTATCACGCGGCCGGACTTGCGCTCGGCAAGGTCCCGTCGGCTGTTCCGGCCGGCCGGGGCTGGCATGTGCTGAGCGGCACCGAGACCCAGGTCGCCTTGCTCGCGCCAGGCGGTGGTGCCGAACAGGCGGAGGCATTGCGGACCATCGGCGCCGAGGCCCGCCGCCGGGACGCGAAGGTGCCGGCCGGGCGGCGGCCCTTCCAGGTGGCTGAGCTGCCGACGTCGGTGGAGTTCTCTGAGGCGTACGACAAGGTGCCCGAGGAGAGCCGTCGACCGCAGTGGGGACTGGTCGGTCTCGGCGGGGACGACGCCGGGCCGCTGGGCGTGGATCTTGCGGGGTCCAGCTCGACCTTCGCAGTGCTCGGGCCGGCTGGTTCCGGGCGGAGCAACACCTTGGCAGCCCTGGCGGTGTCCTTGCTGGCCGGTGGCTCCTCGCTTGTCGTACTGACGCCGCGGGAGTCGCCGCTCCGGTCGTTGGCGCGACATGCGCAGGTACAGGTGCTGACGGAGCCCGACCCTTCGGAGGATGCGGTGCGAGCTGCGCTGGACCGGCTGCCGGCGCCCAGGGTCGTCGTGATCGACGATGCCGATCTGTTGATGTCGCCGGCGGCCGACAAGGTGTTGAAGGAGATCGTCGTCTCCGGCCGGGATCAGGGTCAGGGTCTGGTGTTCGGGGCATCGTCGGACAGCTACCAGAGCGGGATGAGCGGCTGGGCGGCCGCGGCCCGTCGTACTCGCCGCGGGGTCCTGCTGGAGGCCAGGCAGCTGACCGAGGGGGATCTGATCGGAGCACGGCTCGGGCCGAGCGTCATCCGGGCGATGCCGAGGGTGGGCCGTGCGTGGATGACCGGTCCGGGCGGCACACTAGCCGCCGTCCAGGTGCCGCTGACGACACTCAAGACCTGAGCTGCCCCGGGTCGGCCGGGACAGCTCAGGGTCCGTCAGGACTGCTGCGTCAGGCTGTTGCTGATGCCCTGGTCGAAGTCCTCGGCGTTCTTCTGGATGCTGGCGAACATGTCGGAGAAGTCCTGGATGCCCTTGATCGCCGCGGCCAGGCTGCTGTCGAAGTTGTTGTACGTAGTGCGAATGACCTCGCTGGACTGCTTGAAGACCAGGCCGTCGTCCAGCAGCGTGTTGACCCGGGTCCGCAGGTTGGCGATGGTCGGAACGATCTGCTCGTGGGCGTTGTGCAGCAGGCCCGTGACCTCGGTGATCTTCGTGTAGTCGAGATTGATGCCGTCATAGGCCATGGTGGGTCACTCGCTTTCTCAGGTTGGGTTGTTCGGGTCAGGGCTGCCGGCCGTCCAGACCCAGTCCGGCTGGGTGCCGTCGGCATTCTTCGGCGGGCGGCTGTAGTTGGTCCAGGAGCCATCGCTGTTCGTCGTGGACATCGATCCGCTGCCGTCCGGATTGAGATTGGTCTCGTTGTGGACCGTGCTGCCGTCGGGGTAGCCGCTGTCGGTGGTGATGTTCCGCCCGTCGTTGCTGTACGTCGTGGTGGAGGTGTAGGTCTTGCCGTCGTAGGTGACGGTGGATTCCTCCTTCACGACGTTGTTGTTCCCGTCGAGGGTCAGGTGGGTGTGCACGCTGCCCCGGTCGGTGGTGATCACCTGGTCGAGGGGTGGTGTGTCGCCCGGGTTCGTGGCGTGGCAGAAGTCCGGCACCTTCCCGTCCGGGCCGGGGACGCACTGGTCCTGGTGGGCCTGGAAGTAATCCCACTGAGCCTTGTCCCGGAAGTAGTTCGACAGGCCGAGGCTGCTGCCCGTGATGCCCATGCCCTGGGCGATGCCGGAGTCGAAGGACAGGAATGCCTCGCCGACCGAGCCGAACGAATTGCTCAGCTCGATCAGACCGTCATGGGCGCGCCCGAGCGTGCCGCTGGCGTTGGAGTGCAGGCCCGTCACGGCGGCATCGACATCGGAGCTGCCGAGCACGAGGGAGCTGTCCTCGCCGGCCAGCGTGTTGAAGAGGCCTTCGTCGAGCAGGGGCTTGATGTTCCCGGCCAAGTCCTGCAGGGCGGCCTTGGCGTCGTTGAGGATGTTGTAGTCGATCTTGAGCTTGTCTGGCATGCGGCCTCCGGGCGGTGTCCGTTCCCTCTGACCACGTGTGAACCACCGGTGCGGTTCACCTGGTCGGCATCCGACTGAACTTTGCGGGCGGCTGCGGCGTGGTCTTCCTGGAGGCCTCGACACGGCGGAGGGAAGGGACGGCATGCCACGCCCTACCGACTGGGATTCGATCGGGCTGTCGGCCGATCCCACTCCCGGTGATCCCGACCAGATCAACCAGTTGGCGGGGATCTTCTCCCACCTGGGTGGCAAGGCCCGGGAGATCTACAACGCGATCGAGACCGTGATGAACACGGCCGGCGACAGCGTCTTCGCCGGCGCGGCGGCGGACGCGCTCCGCGGCAAGGTCGACGACCGGCTGCGCGGTCACGTCGAGGACGTCGCCTGGGCGTTCGAGAATTCGGCGACGGCGATCCGGGACTGGTACTCGGTCGTCGTGGACCAGCAGGCCAAGGCCGACGCCGCACTGTCGGCCGGGCGAGGTCTCGCGGCGGACGACCCCGAGCGGCAGCGGCAGGCCGACATCGCCACCCAGGCCGGCAACTACCAGCAGGAGCAGGGCCAGTCGGTCGCGAACCGGATCGAGAGCGTCTCGCACATCTCCCTGCCGATCTCGGCCTGCCAGATCTTCTGGGAGGCCTTCCAGTGGCTGGCGATCATCCTGATCATCCCCGCGCTGATCTTCGGCGGCCCGATCGCGTTGCTGGCCATCGGGGTGAACCTCGCGCTGTTCATCAAGACGGCGGTGGACTTCGCCAACGGCGACGCGCAGTTCCTCGACCTCTTCCTGGCCGGCCTCGGCCTGATCGCCCCCACCACCAAGGCGCTGCCGATCTTCAGCATCCTGAAGGGCATCGGCCAGATCGCCATCAGCGGGGTCAAGGCCCTCGTCCAGGGTGTCCGGACCCTCTTCACCCGCGACTTCCTGCTCGATTTCCTCCTCCCGGGACTGCTCAAGCTGCCCGCTCTGGCCTCGGTCGGCCTGCGCGAGACCGGCCTCTTCGTGGTGACCGGCTTGCGTCAGATCCCGGCGTTCACCGCCGGGATCTTCCACTCGGCTGTGCAGTTCTCCCTGAACGGCATCACCCGGTTCCCTGGCCTGGTGCAAGGCCTCCCCGGCATCATCGGCAGGGGCTTCTCGTTCGTCGGCCAGGGTGTGCGGACCGGAGCCCGTGTCACCTGGAACTTCGCGGCGCAGAGCCTCGGCGGCACCAAGTGGTTGCGGCTGCTGCTGCCCGTGGACGCGGGCGAGATCAGGGCCTTCGGTTTCTTGGGAGCCGTGCGGATCGGGTTGGTCGATCGGGGTCTGCTTGGTCGCTTCCGCTTCGGTGCGCCACTGACCGGTACTGTCGGCCGGACGATCAGTGCCGTCCCGATCAACCCGCCGGCCGTGAACCTCGGGCACGTCGGCGGCCTCAATTCCCTGGCGACGGCGTCGAACCCGCCGCCGATCCACCTCGGTGGGCTGAACGTTGGCGACACCATCGGCAACCGTGCCGGGCTGGGCTTCAACGCCGGCCGCCAGCTCGACGGGCTGGAGGGGATCCAGCTCGCGGACCTGACCCAGGTCCGCAGCGGCGACCTGGGGATCAGCGTGTCCACCGGGACCGACCTCGCAACGACCATTCACCCGTCAGGTCTGCATCTGCCCGCCAACGCCGGTACGCCGGATCTTCCGGCCAACGCCGGTACGCCGGGCGTTGTACACGTCGCCAGCATCGGTACGCCGACGCCCGGGCTGGCCGGCGTACCGGGGTCCACTGTTGACGTGCTGGCTCCGGTGGCGCGGGCGGACGCTCCGTTCCCGACCGGCGTCCTGGTGAGCCCTGGCACCGGCGTCCGCATCGGCGAGCAGACCATGCACGGACTCGTTGCTAACCAGGTACGGCTGAATCTGGATGAGTTGATCCAGACGCCTGCCGTGCAGCATCTGGTGGCTCCGACCGGCCTGCAGACTGCCACACCGACAGTCCAGCACTCCGTGGTGCCGACGCAGGCGATCGCGCAGACGCCGGTCGTCGAGCCGGCCAGGATCGGAACTCCGTTGGGCGGCTCCCGAACGGTTGATCAGCTGACGACGAGTCCGGTGCAGGCGGCGGCTCCTCCGGTGCCGCTGCCGAGCGAGCGATGGGGCGCGGCGCTGCAGCTCGTCGAGACCCGGCCAAGCACTCCGCCGCTCGCCGGGGTCGACACCAGTGTCGCCACGGCCGGTCGACCTGGAGTGACCGACCACGCCTTCACTGGCAACGACGTTGCCAGCGGCATCGGGTCTGGCCCGTCCGATCGGCTCGCCGCGATCGACGCGGCCATCGGTCAGAAACGGCCGACCCTCGAGCAGATCCAGGAAGTGTGGGCTTGGCGGGACCAGCAGGTGACGTCCGTCCTCGGACCGGTGGACAGCGGTCTGCGCGGAGCCTGGCGCGAACTCCAGTTGGCTCGCTATGACCTCGATCGAGCCAGGCAGTCCCTTCCCGACCCTGGCATCGCGAGTACGTCGACCGGTCCGGCCAGCAGCGCTGTGGAGGCGCAGAAGATCGTCGACGTCACCGAGCAGCGGCTGCTCGACACGTATCAGCAGGTCGTCGCCCAGGGTGGCGACCCGCAGGCGATCGAGCTTCAGCTCGACGCCATCAACCTACAGCGGGCGACGATCGGCAGCGGGGGGCTGCCCGGCGGCGGCGATGCCGTGCCGCTGCCGACCCAAGGCGCGCCGGTCACGACCGCGGCCGCCGAGTTGGTGCCGCTGCCCGTTACGGTTCGGCGGGACCTGCCGCTGACCGGGATCCGCAACCTTCCCGATGTTTTCGTCCGGATCGAGCGGACCGGCGACGTGACGAGCCACCAGTTGTTCAGCGGCGGGGCGGCGGGCAGGCTCGACCCGCTGCCCAACGGCCAACTGCGCTTCACCAACAGCGTCAACGGCCGGACCTTCCGCTTCGACCAGCAGGGCAACCTGATCGACCAGGGCACCCGGTTGACCGCCGTCGACGGTGGACTCAGCGCCCTCGACCGGATCGTGGTCCGACCTCCCGGTGGCGGGATGCATCTGTCCGACCTGAACGGCAACGCCCTGCCGCAGCAGGTCACCGTCCGCGAGCTCGACAGCGGCGGCGTCCGGATCATCCACGAGAACGGCCTCAGCGAGCGCTACAACCCGCGCGGCCGCTACCAGGGCGACTCCATTGCCATTGCTGACGGCAACCACTTGCGTGGCCAGTGGTACGTCGAGCGCGCCGGCCAGGGCGACAACCTTCGGATCGTCGACCCCAACGGGACAGCCCGGCCGGGCGCCACCGCGGAGCCGATCCCCGACGGGCGGATCCTGATCCATGACGAGGCGGTCGGCTTCACCTGGTACGGCCGCGACGGTATGCCGGAGTCGACCGGCATCCAGCTCGTCGATCCGGCGGGTCCGGCAGACAGGTTCGTCGTCCAGGCCACCGGGAACGGCGCTCCCACGTTGGCCGGTCGTGCAGGTGACCCCTTAGCTGGCCAGGTCGACGTCCTTCCCGGTGGCGGCTACCGGATCCAGCTCGACAACGGCTACACGCAGTACGACGCGACCGGACAGTTCGTCCGGGAGGTCACGCCGCTCGATCCGCACGCGATCGGGCCGCAGGGCAGTCAGGTCATCCGGCTGCCGGACAACACGGTCCTATGGGTCGACGCGGCCGGTCAGCGGATCGAGCTTCCGCACCTTGTCACCATGCGGCCGGACGGCAGTGTGCGGATCGAGGTCAACCTGCCGGGCAGTTCGCGACATGGCGAGTTCCACGAGTTCACGCCCGCTGGGCACGTCAGCCGGGACGGGTTCAACGTGCTGCGCGACGGCCACCCGACGGAGTTCAGGTACGTCGTCGACCGGACCGGTGACGTTCCCACCTGGACCCGGACGACCCGGACCGGTGAGTTGTCAGGCACCGGGGCCTTCCAGCACGGCAGCGTCGATCTGTCCGGTGCCGCGAACGGCCGGCTCCGGTTGCTCAGTTCAACCGGTAAGCCCGTCGAGGTCTTCGAGCGCAGGCTGTTGCCGGACGGGTCCGTGCTGGACAGCTTCCGTCGCACCGACACCGTGGGCTTCGGCTACCTCAACCGCCGAACCACCTGGGTGACCTATCACGCCGA
>JAWWOY010001100.1:0-3827 GCA_033851195.1 Kribbellaceae bacterium
TCGGCACGCTCGGTTCGCTTGCCATCGTGGTTCGCCGGCGCTTCCACCCTCTGGCATCTTTGCAGACTGATGTACTGTGGGCAAATTCGGCGCGCCCGCTGCCCGCAATGCGATCACTCGGCGTGAATTGAATAGAACTCCTCGAATACACGACGCGGAATGTCGGCGCGGGCTGTGCCTTCATGCGCAAGAGCGGTGTCGCTCTCGCACTTCAGGCTCGCGTAATGTTTTTCCGCCGCGACCGCCCGGCGATACTCGACGATGATGCCGGCACAGACGGCCGCCAAGGCGTGCAGATAGCCCGGTCGAGCCTCGTGGACTTGCGCGATGTCGACCATGGCTATCGCTCCCGTGGAATGGTTTGTCACTTGCGCTGGCCTATTTGCCGCTTGATTTCGGAAGAATCGCTCTGACGTCATAGTTCTGCGGCAAGGTGCCAAACCCCGGGATCGAGTCGGGCTTGGTGAAATCCCACGCGTTCTCGGTGAGGCTGAGCAATGCGCCCGGGGTGGTGGCATCAACAGGTGCGCTCGCTTGCTGTGCACTGCTGGGGCCGATCGATCCAATCAGGATCGCGATGGCGAGAGCGCCGATACCGTGCTTGGCTGACATGACATCTTCCTCTGTGTTCGGGTGTTGATGTCAGTAGCGCACGATCCTCTCGCTCCTGCGTGAACCACGTCACACACGAGAAAAACTATTGCTTTGGGCCGCTGCGCGCAGAGTCCCCGGGAGGATTCGCGAGCAGGGGCACGAGCAGGACGTGCGTTCGTCAGGCTGTCTTCCGCGGCGAATGAAAAGATTTTGCGCGGGTGAGCTGGTTCACGCTCGTTTCCGGCGGCGTGCGCGATAGTCGCTCCTGCAAGCGGCCATCACGGCCCGCCCAAGCACCCCAACGGAGACGCATCATGTTCACCAAGACCCTGTTCGCAGCCCTGATCCTCGCCACGGCCTCTGTCGCGCTGACCTCGAAGGTCAACGCCGGCCCGAACCAGAACGAGTATTCCTGGATGGAACGCGCCTCGAAGACCACCGACGGCGGCGGCATCTAACAAGGCGGATCGAATGATCCCGCTTGAGGGCGGCCGGTGTCGTCCGGCCGCCCTCCCCGGGAGGTGCGACCATCCAGGTTCCTCACGAGAAGGATGAGCACAATGCGAACGCGACTAGACACATACGCGACCGCCGCAGCCCTGATCGCCTGCATCGCCGTGCTGTCATGCGAGGCTTCCTACCAGCCCGCCCCGCCGATCGAATCCGGGTGGCCGCGCGACCTCATTAACCAGCCAATCTGCGGCAATCCCGACAATTTCGGCGATTGGCGTCACTGCGAGCTGTCGCAAGACATCGAACCCTGTTCCCCGGTCTTCTGCGCAGCCTGAACGCGCCGCTGAGGCTCGGGCGCTGTCGATTCTCTCATATGGCCGCCGCATGAATCTTGCTAGATTGGAGCCATCTGACCAGGATCGAGAGGCCACGATGTCCGCGCGTCCGACCAGTCCGAAGGCGACTTTCGACAAGCAGGCCATCTTTCGTGCACACCCCCTGTTCGGCCAGCTCGGGGCCGACGCCATCAGCCGGCTTGCGTCGTACGCGCATAGTAAATCCGCAGCTGCCGGCACGACGATTTTCGAGCGGGGCGATCCGGGGAACAGCCTGTTTGCGGTTTGCTCCGGTACCGTGAAGATCAGCAACCGGTCCACCGAGGGAAAGGATGCGGTCTTCAACCTGATCAAGGCCGGCGAGATCTTCGGCGAGATTGCATTGCTCGACGGACACCCGCGCACGGCCGATGCTCTCGCGGTTACCGATTGCGACCTCATGGTGATCGACCGGAGGGATTTCGTTCCGATGGTCACGCAATCTCCGGAGATCGCCCTCAAGCTGATCGAAATCCTTTGCGCCCGGCTGCGCCACACCAGCGAGCAGGTGGAAGACTTGATGTTCCTCGACCTGCCGAGCCGGCTCGCGAAAACGCTTTTGTCGCTGGCGGCCAGTCCGAAAGCGGCTCAGGATCGCAAGATATCGATCACGCAGCGCGAGATCGGTCAGATCATCGGCATGTCGCGCGAGAGCACGAACAAGCAATTGCGCATCTGGGAAGAGAAGAAGTGGGTACGACTCAACCGCGGCGGAGTGGCGGTGCTCGACCCGGATTCGCTTGAGGAAATTGCCGCCGCCGAACGCGATTCTCCATAGCGAAGCCAGCGATCTGTTTTCTTTCAGCGCAGCAGTGCGCGACCGGCGCTATCCGCAACGGCCGCGGACCTGTCGAACATGATGCGGCTCACTTCGGCGATAACCTCCCCGACCGCCAGCGCGAAATTCTTTTCCGCAAATTAATTTGCGCGGGTGAAGTAGCTCACGCTCGATCCATGAGTCGTGAGCGATAGTCGTCCCTGCAAGCAGCCATCACGGCCCGCCCAAGCACCCCAACGGAGACGCATCATGTTCACCAAGACCCTGTTCGCCGCCCTCATCCTCGCCACGGCTTCGGTCGCGCTGACCTCGAAGGTCAACGCCGGCCCGCAGAGCCACCAAGCTGAGAATGCATATTTCGACCGCGCGTCGAAGGTGACCGACGGCGGCGGTCTCTGATCGAGGCGGATCGCATGATCCCCCCGAAGGCGGCCGGTATCAGCCGGCCGCCTTCACCTTAACGGCATCCAATCGGAAAATAGGATGAGCACAATGCAAACCCGAACGCGCGCGGCCTACGCAATTGTCTCAGTTCTCCACCTCTGCGCGACGATCCTGACCTGCGACGCCGCGGGACGCTTCGACCAGTCGATCAATACCGGACAACCGCGCGAACTGATCAACCAACCGGCCTGTTGGGTCATTGAAAGCTTCGACGATCGCAACCTCTGCGAAATCGCCGGCCGGATACGCCCTCACTTTTGACGCCGCAGGCGCAGTTAATCTCCAGGCCTGCCAACAAACGTGCCGGCTCAACCCGCTCTTTCCAGTATTTTCTCTTCAGGGCGAGCGAACGCCGCCGCAACCGAGCGAAAGATTGCGATCGTTTGCTCGACCGCCGCATCGTCGATGTGGCGGTGCGTTACCAGCCGGAGCGATGTGCGGCTCCAGGCGCCGGACCGCAGCCCAGCCTTTTCCAGCGCGGCGATCCAGCGCTTGGCGTCGCTGCCGGTATGACCGACCTCAACCATCACGATGTTGGTCTCGACGAGGCGCACATCGGTGAGGCGCGGGTCGATGGCGTGCACACCCTCGGCGATGCGCCTGGCGCGGCGGTGATCGTCGGCGAGCCGGTCGATCATCCGCTCGAGCGCCACGAGGCCGGCTGCCGCCATGATGCCAGCCTGGCGCAGGCCGCCGCCAACCATGCGGCGATAGGCGCGCGCCTTCTCGATGAAGCCGGCCGATCCGCACAGCACCGAGCCGAATGGCGCACTCAAGCCCTTGCTGACGCAAAAACCGATGCTGTCGCCGTACTGCGCGATCTCGGCAGGCGGAACGCCGAGCGCGACTGCCGCATTGAAGACGCGCGCGCCGTCGATGTGCACCGGAACGTTCTTCTCGCGCGTCAGCGCGCGCAGCCGTGCCATATAGTCGAGCGGAATGACCGCACCGCCGGCGCTGTTGTGCGTGGTTTCCACGCAGACGAGCGCGGTCGCGAGCTTGTTGGCGCTGAGCTTCTCGCTCAAGCGCTCGCTGACCTCCTCAAGATCGGGCGCGCCGCGTTTCGAGGGAACCGGGCGGTAGAACAGCCCGGCGAGCGACGCGATACCGCCCATCTCGCTGCGCATGATGTGGCAGTCGCCGTCGAGCAGCACTTCGCCGCCGCGCCCGGTATGCGCCAGCAG
>JAWWOY010000452.1:0-8381 GCA_033851195.1 Kribbellaceae bacterium
AGCGCTTCCGGTTGATCGCCGGCTCGGCGCTCGACGTGGTCACCCGGCTGACCGACGGTCACTACGACATGGTCTTCTGCGACGCGGACAAGCGCGAGTACACGGCCTACCTGCACGAGGCCCTCCGACTGCTCCGGCCGGGCGGCGTCGTCGCGTTCGACAATGCGCTCTGGGAGAACCGGGTGGCAGACCCGGCCCAGCGTGACCCGGACACCAACGCGATCCGCGACCTGATCCGCGCCGTCCGTGACGACGACAACCTGATCTCGACCCTGCTCCCCGTCGGCGACGGCCTGCTGGCCGCCGTCAAACGGCCCAAAGCCTGAGCACCGCACCGGCCCTACGTCTTCGTGGTCAGGTCGTCACTATTTGCGACGAGATCTGCCTCGACGACCTGGGAAACGTGCTAAAGAAACCGACAATGGTACTAATTTGGCTCCTTATTAGCATCATTGTTGGTTCCGTTAGGAGGTTCCCGCCGTGCGCTCCGTTGCCGATCTTGACCGGCTGATCGGGCATGTGCTTGCCGACGTGGTCATGCGTCTGCGTGTCATCGACACCGGCCGCGGTAGCGAAGCCTTGTACCGCAATCAACTGCCTGCTCTGCTCACAGAGCTCGCAAGCCGGGCCCGGGTCCAGAGCATCACAGCGTCTTCCGCGATCGAGGGCGTCTTCGTAGCGGACACCCGGCGAGCCGAGCGCATCATCGATGGCAGCGCAGGAGTACTGCGCAACCAACCCACGCCTGATGTGACGCCAGGGGTCCGGGGAGGCGCTGCACGCTTGGACACGGTCAGCCCGAGAATCTTGTCAGCTCGGCTGTCACCACGTGCCACGCGGCACTGAGCGGATCTATCACATCGAAGTGGCCCGCGCCCTCGACCCGCTCGAGCCGCGCGGTGGGGTGGGCAGCCAGATATGACTCGGCGACAGAGATCGGCACGACGGTGTCGTCCGTGCCGTGCACGATGGCCACTGGCGTGATGGGGGCCGGCAGTAGCGCCGGATCGAGGTCCGCCCGAACGAAATCGCCGAAGAAATCGGGCACAGCACGGTCGCCGAGGTCGAGCTGCGCGGCCAGGACCAGATCGGCGACCGGCGCCAGCGCGAGTGTGCCACGGAGGCCAACCGGATTCAGCGCGGCCGCAGCCCACAGAACGAGTTGCCCGCCGGCGGAGTGGCCCGCGAGCACGAACCTGGTGCCGAGATCGCCGAACAGGTCGAATTGCCGGTCCAGCACGGTCCGGATGTCCTCGAAGGTGGCATCCGGTTGACCAGGCTGCCGCCGGTATTCGATCGAGGCGACCGGCCATCCCTCCGCAGCCAACGCCTCGCCAAGCGGCCTGACATGCAACCGGTCGTACTGGGGACGCCAGAAGCCTCCGTGCACGAAGATCACGACCGGCCGGTAGTTCTTGCCGTTCCAGACGTCGATCACCTGATCAACGTCATCGCCGTACCGCAGCAGTCTGTCCGGCGGCCTCGCCTGACGGGACAGGACTGAGCGGTCCTCAGCCATCAGACCTGCCCAGGAAACGAAGGGCGTTGCCGGACAGCAGTTTGTTCCGCTGAGCCGCAGACAGGAACTCGGACGTGTGAACCACCTGTCCGACCGGCCGCTCACCCAGCGGATAGGGGTAATCGCTGCCCACCATCACCTGGTCCTCCCCCAATGTGTCGACCAGCAGCCGCAACGCCGACGGCTCGAACACCACGCTATCGACGAAGAAGCGATCCAGATAGTGACTCGGCGGGTGGGCCGACCGGCCGCGGACCACGTCACCGCGCCGCTGCCAGGCGTTCTCGACCCGGCCCAGCCAGAACGGGAAGCTCCCGCCGCCGTGGGCGAAGCACAACCGCAACGAGGGTGGCAGTTGGTCGAACGCACCGCCCAGGATCATCGCGAGCACCGAGAGATGGGTCTCCGCGGGCATCCCGGTCAGCCAGCGTGCCATCCACCGGTCAAGCCGCGGACCGCCCGGCATGTCCCACGGGTGGACCAGCACCGGCGCGCCCACTTCGGCGCAATGCTGCAGGAACGCAACCACACCCTGATCGTCCAGGTCACGATCCCCGACATGGTTGCCGATCTCCACCCCGGCATGTCCGGCGGCAAGGCAACGATCGAGTTCGGCAGAAGCGGCGTCCGGGTCCTGCAGCGGCACCTGGCAGAACGGGACCAGCCTGTCGTTGTCTGCCAGCGTCTCCAGAGCCAGGTCGTTGAAGATCCGGGCCACCTTGACGGCCTGGTCGGCCGGCCGGTCGTACGCGAAGAACACCGGCGTCGGCGAGACGACCTGCAGATCGATGCCATCGGCATCCATATCGGCCAGCCTGGTCGCGGGATCCCAGGTCTGCGGTCCGATCGGCCGGAACTCGGTTTCCCCGACCATGATCATGGCCGCCCGTTCGGAGTCGATCCGCAACCACGGCCAGCCCTCGCCACCACAAGCCGCAGACAGTTCGGGCCAACCCTTCGGTACGACGTGCGTGTGCACGTCGACGACCGGGCCCATGATGCTTAGCCCTTGCCCGGGTGCAAAGTCCCGCAGGTCGGGCAGGTCCGGGCGTCCTCGCTGTCGTAGAAGGCTTTGAACACCGGCGGCAGATCGGCCACGATGTCGGTCACCTGCAGTTCGACCTCGTGCACGATGCCGTGACAATTGGCGCAGTACCAGCGGAACTTCTCCAGCGTGCCCTCCTCGCGGACCCGCTCGATCACCAGCCCGATCGACCCGGCGTCACGCTGCGGCGAGTGGGGCATGCTGCGCGGCAGCACCCACATCTCCCCCTCGCTGAGGTCCACCCGGCCCGGCCCGTCATCGGTCATCACATCGACGTGCATGGTGCCCTTGATCTGGTAGAAGAACTCCTCGTACGGATCGACGTGGAAGTCCGTGCGCTGGTTCGGCCCACCGACCACCATGGTGATGAAGTCGTCGCCGGTCGGGAACATCTGCTTGTTGCCTACCGGCGGCTTCAGCAGGTGCTTGTTCGACTCGATCCAGTTGGGAAAATTGGTCGACTCCAAGTTGGCCATCTCTGCTCACCTCTCCTTGTCCGGAATCACGTTGTCCGGAATCACGGCAACGGCCTGGATCTCGATCAGCAGTTGGGGATGCGGCAACTGATGCACGGCGACCGTGGTGCGGGCCGGTCCGGTCTCGTCGAAGAACTCCGCATAGACCTCGTTGTACCCGCAGAAGTCGTTCATGCTCACCAGGTACGTCGTGATGGAGACTAGGTCGCCGAGATCTGCGCCGACGGCGTGCAGGATGTCGCGGAGGTTCTCCAGTACCGCCCGGGTCTGCACCCGGATGTCGAGCGAGGTGGTTCCCAACTCGTCCACCGAGGCGCCGGCGATGGTGTTGTCCGGCCGCCGGCTACTCGTGCCCGACACATACGCGAACCCGCCCGCCACCTTCACGTGCGGGAACCGCCCCCGCGGCACCGCCTTCCCCGGCACAACCTTCGCGGCGGTATGGTCGGCCGATAATGCACCCGGCCCCTCGTGGGCGGGGTCTTTTCTTTGTCTGGTCATCAGAGTTCTACGCAGATGTTGGTGAGTTCGGAGTAGAAGGCGAGGGAGTGGACGCCGCCCTCGCGGCCGACGCCGGAGGCCTTCATGCCGCCGAAGGGCGTTCGCAGGTCGCGCAGGAACCAGGTGTTCACCCAGACGATGCCGACGTCGAGCTTGAGACCGGCCCGATGGGCCCGGCCGACGTCGCGGGTCCAGACCGTTGCCGCCAGCCCGTATTCGCTGCGGTTGGCCAGCGCGAAGGCCTCGTCCTCGTCGTCGAACGGCGCGATGTGACAGATCGGCCCGAAGATCTCCTCGGTGTTGGTCCGTGCTCCCGCCCCGAGGCCCGTGACCACCGTCGGCTGCACGTACGAACCACCGTCGCGGGCATCACCGAACGACGGTACGCCGCCGCCCGCGAGCACGGTCGCGCCTTCGGTACGGGCCAGGTCGTAGTAGCCGAGCACCTTCTCCCGGTGCTGCTGCGAGATCAGCGGCATGTTCGCCGTCGCCTCGTCCGCGGGCCAGCCGAACGGCAACTCCCCGGCCCGTTTCGCCAGCCGGGCGCAGAACTCGTCGTACCTGGGGCGTTCGACGTACAGGCGTTCGGTGCACAGGCAGACCTGGCCGCCGTTGGTGAAGACCGAGCGGACGGATCCCTCGACGGCCGCGTCGAGGTCCGCATCGGCGAAGATCAGCCCCGCGTTCTTGCCGCCGAGCTCGAAGGAAACCGCCTTGACGCCGTCGGCGGCGGCCTTGGCGATCGCAGTGCCGGTGGCCGATTCGCCGGTGAAGGTGATCGCGTCGACGCCCGGATGGCGGGTCAGGAACTCACCGGCCGAGCCCGGCCCGAATCCGTGCACCAGGTTGAACACCCCGTCGGGTACGCCGGCGGCGGCCATCACCTCGGCCAGCACGGTCGCGGAGGACGGTGTCTCCTCGGAGGGCTTCACCACGACGGCATTACCGCAGGCAAGGGCGGGCGCGACCTTCCAGGTCAGCAGCAATAGCGGCAGGTTCCACGGCACGATGATCGCCACCACGCCGACCGGCTTGCGGACGGCGTAGTTGAGCGCGCGCCGGCCGTCGGGCAGCACGGTGTTGAAGGACTCCGTGGACGCGCTGGTCGCGATGTCGGCGAAGGCGCGGAAGTTGGCCGCGCCGCGAGGGATGTCCAGGGTGCGCGCCTGCGCGATCGACTTGCCGGTGTCGCCCA
Source organism: Kribbellaceae bacterium (assembly GCA_033851195.1). Classification (GTDB taxonomy): domain Bacteria; phylum Actinomycetota; class Actinomycetes; order Propionibacteriales; family Kribbellaceae; genus Kribbella. Next base: position 4,737 of record JAWWOY010000452.1, read on the forward strand.
CCTCGGCCGCGACCAGATCGTCGAAGCGCCGCTCGAGCTCGTCGGCGACCCGGCGCAGCACGACGGCACGCTCCTGCTCACTCATCCGACCCCAGGGGCCGTGCAACGCGGTGCGAGCCGCGGAGACTGCGTCGTCAACGGTGGCGGCATCGGCCTCCGCGACGTCGAAGAGCTTCTCGCCCGTGACCGGGCTGACCTTGGCGAAGGTCGAGGCGCCTGCGCCGAACTCGCCGCCGACGTAGTTGCGGAGCAGTCCCGGCTGGCCGCCCGATCGGCCGGTCAGCAGTTCGGGCCGCCACAATGTCATCGCAGCCATCGCCGCCAGTTGCCTTTGCCTGCCACGATCCCGCCGAGTCCAGCTGCCAGGAGTACGACTCCGCCGAGCGCCTGGTGTTGGCGCCGGACCCGCTGCTGCACCTCGGCGTACGGGGTGGTCGAGAACGACACCAGCTCGTAGCGGGAGACGTAGCGGCCCGGCAGGGCACGTTCCAGCGCGTGCTCGATCCGCTTGCCGAGCCGGAACACCGGTGAGGCAACCTTGTCGCGCATCTCGACGAAGTTGGCCAGCGCCATCTGCGCGATCGCCTCGGTGTTGTCCCGCCGGCGCTGCTCGAAGAGCGGCAGGGCCCGGGCCCAGTCGCCGCTGGTGTCGTCCAGGCAGCGGTCCAGCTCGACCACGTCCTCGAAGGCGCAGTTGGCGCCTTGGCCGTAGAAGGGCACGATCGCATGCGCGGCGTCACCGAACAGCCCGGTCCTGCCGTGCGCCTGCCAGGGCATCGTATGAACGGTGCCGAGTACGCCGACCGGGTTGTACTGGTAGTCGTCCACCAAGTTCGGAGCCAGCGGAACCAGGTCGGGATAGTGCGTGCGGAAGTGGTTCTCGATGGCCGCCGGGGTGGTCAAGGCGTCGAAGCTGCCGGTGGGCCAGAACAGGGTGCAGGTGAACGACTGGTCCGGATTGGGCAGCGCGATCATCATCGACGTACCGCGGGGCCAGATGTGCAGGGCGCCCGGGTCGAGCGCGAACTCCATCCCTAGCGGCGGGATGCTGAGCTCCTTGTAGCCGTAATCCAGGAAGTCGACGCTCTCTGTCACGGCCCCGTCGCCCAGCAACTGGCCGCGGACCGCAGAACCCGCGCCGTCCGCACCCAGAACCACCGCCGCGCTGGCCTGCACCTTGCCTGCGGACGTCTCGAAGGTCATCGTGCCGGTCGGTGAGTCGAGGTCGACCAGCCGGTGGTCGAAGCAGAGCTCGACGCCCGGTGCCGCGTCAGCCGCATCCAGCAGCGCATTGTTGAGCGCGCCGCGGCTGATCGAGTTGATCGCCCGGTCGCGCCCGACGCTGTACGGCTGGAAGTCGAGCGGACCGGAGACCGGATGAATCATCCGGCCACTCATCGGCAAGGCATCGGCCATCACCTGCTCAACCAGACCGATTCGCCGTAGCGCGTCGAGTCCACGCTCGGAGATCGCCAGGTTGATCGACCGGCCCCGCTCAGCCTGCCCGGCGCGTGGGTCGGATCTGCGTTCATAGAGGGTGACTGACAGGCCGCGCCCGGCGAGGAAGCAGGCCAGCAGACTGCCGGCCAGCCCTGCGCCCACTATCGCGACACGGTCAGTCATCCGGCCTCCGGTACAACTCGGGCCAGCGCATCCGCAGCGCGCCAGCAGTCGTGGTACGTCGAGTACAGCGGCACCGGCGCCAAGCGGAGGATGTCCGGCTCCCGCGAGTCGGCGATCACGCCGTACTGGTGACGCAGGCGCCGGGCCAGCTCGCCCGCCGAGCCTGATGAGCCCGCCGCACCGGACGTGGTCCTGACCGACAGCTGGGCGCCACGGCGGTGCGGCTCGCGCGGCGTGACGAGATCGAGCGGCCGCGTCGGGGTGACGTAGTCGAGCAGTTTCTCCAGGTAGGCGGTCAACCTGAGGCTGCGTTCCCGCAGCGCCACCATGCCGAACTTGTCGAAGATCTCCAGCGACGTACGGACCGGGCCCATCGAGAAGATCGGCGGGTTGGAGACCTGCCAGGCGTCGGCCGTCGCGGGTGGGCGGGAGATCGCCGCCATCTCGAAGCGGGTGCTCTCGTCGGTGCTCCACCAGCCCTCGAAGCGCGGCAGGCCGGGGTCCGCGAGGTGCCGTTCGTGCACGAACGCACCTGCCAGCGCCCCTGGGCCGGAGTTCAGGTACTTGTAGGAGCACCAGGCGGCGAAGTCGACATCCCAGTCGTGCAACTCCAGCGGCACGTTGCCGGCAGCATGCGCGAGGTCCCAGCCGACGATCGCCCCGGCCGTGTGTCCGGCAGCTGTGATCGCCGGGATGTCCATCAGCTCACCGGTCAGATAGTTGACGCCGCCCAGCAGCACGAGCGCCACCTCGGGCGTCAGGCGGCTGATCACGTCCTCGGTCCGCAGGCTGTCCTCGCCCGGCCGGGGTCGCAGCCTCACGACCGCATCGTCCGGGTCGAGCCCGTGGAAGCGGGCCTGGCTGCGGACCGCGTAGCTGTCGGACGGGAAGGCCGCGTCCTCGATCACGATCCTGGTACGGGCTGCCGCCGGCCGGTAGAACGACACCATCAGCAGGTGCAGGTTGATGGTCAGCGAGTTCATCACCACGGTCTCGCTGGGCAGCGCACCGACCAGCCGCGCAGCCGGTTCGGTCAGCAGTCGGTGGTACGGCAGCCAGGGCCGCGCCGCCTCCAGATGCCCCTCCACCCCGAACCGGGCCCAGGCGTCGAGGTCTTCCAGCAGCTCTGCCCGGGTCGCCTTGGGCCGCAACCCCAGCGAGTTGCCGGCGAAATACGCGACTTCCGGATAGTCACCACCGTCAGCGGGTGGGATGTCGAACAGGTCGCGATGCCCTGAATCCTCCGCATCCAGCTGCTTGGCGTCCGACTCCCCGGTCACTCCTTGATGACCTGTCCCTTACCGAGTACCGTCACGCCGCCCTTGCTGACGGTGAAACCACGCTCCCGGTCCAGGTCCGGGTCGACGCCGAGCTCGACCCCGTCGGGCACCTCGATGTTCTTGTCCAGGATGACGTTCTTCAGCACCGCGTTCGCGCCGATCCGGCAGTTGTCCATGATCACCGCGCGCTCGATCTTCGCGCCGGCGCTGACGAGCACGTTCGAGCCGAGCACCGAGTGGTCCACGGTCGCGCCGGAGATGATCGAGCCGAGGCAGACGATCGACTCGCTGACGGTGGCGTTGTCGGTGAACTTGGCTCCCGGCAGTTGCGGGTGCGAGGTGAAGATCGGCCAGTCGGAGTTGTAGAGGTTGAACACCGGCTGGATCGAGACCAGGTCCATGTGCGCCTCGTGGTAGGAGTCCAGCGAGCCCACATCCCGCCAGTACGAGCGGTCCCGCTCGAGCGCGCCGGGCACGTCGTTGTCCTGGAAGTCGTAGACCCCGGCCTTGCCCTCGGCAACCAGCATCGGGACGATGTCGCCGCCCATGTCGTGCCGGGAGGCCGGGTTCGCGGCGTCCTTGCGCAGCGCCTCGACCAGCACGTCCGCGGTGAACACGTAGTTGCCCATCGACGCGAACGTCTCGTCCGGCGAGTCCGGCAGCCCGGGCGGGTCGGCCGGCTTCTCCAGGAAATCCGCGATGTGGTGGCCGTCCGCACCGGTCTTGATCACGCCGAACTCCG
>JAWWOY010000459.1:0-8349 GCA_033851195.1 Kribbellaceae bacterium
GTCGGCCCCTGGCTGCCCGAGCCGCTGCTCACCGCGCCCGACGTGGCCGAGGACGTCGAGTTGGCCGACAGCGTCTCGATGGCGATGCTGCTGGTGCTGGAGACACTCACGCCGACCGAGCGGGCGGGGTTCGTGCTGCGCGAGGTGTTCGATCTGGAGTATGACGAGATCGCCGAAGCCGTCGACAAGAGCCCGGCCGCGGTCCGCCAGATCGCCCACCGGGCACGAGCACATGTCGCAGCGCGCCGACCACGCGGGGTCGTTTCTGCAGCCGAGACCCGCGGCGCGCTCGAGGCGTTCCAGCGGGCGGTCGAAACGGGCGATCTGCAGAGCCTGCTCGACATCCTCGCGCCGGACGTCGTCCTCTTGGGTGACGGTGGCGGAGTCGTGCAGGCCGCGCTGGCGCCCGTCGTGGGGGCCGGCAGGGTGGCCCACGTGCTGGGCACGATCGCCGTCGCGGCGTCGCTGCAGCCGGCACAGGTCAATGGCTACCCGGCGCTGATTCTCCGGCTCAACGGCGAGATCGACACCCTCATGGCGGTGCGCATCGACGACGGCCTCATCACCGGGCTCTACGCCGTGCGCAATCCAGAGAAACTGTCGCATATGGAGCGGGAGAGGACCCTGCGCCGCTGAATCCGGGGCCCCTCGGAAACGAACAATACAACCGGCATCTCCACCTGCACGCTATGCGGTTGCCCGGCCGCCCCCATGACAAGGCAACATGGCACGCATGTTCTTGCCCACCCCCACGCTGCACACCGCTCGCCTGCGACTGCGCCCCGTGACCAGCGCAGACGCGGCCGCCCTCTTCGCGCTGCACAGCAGCGCCTACGTGCTGCGCTACTGGGACGCGCCGCCCTGGAGCGAACGAGCGCGCGCCGAGCGCTTCATTACAGCTTGCCGGCAGATGGCGGAGGAAGGCAGCGGGGCGCGGCTGGCCATGGACCGTGTTTCCGACGGGGCGTTTATTGGTTGGTGCGGTCTGACCCAATGGAACCCGGATTATCGCAGCGCGTCGCTGGGCTACTGTCTCGACGATGCGGCGTGGGGCCACGGCTACGCGACGGAGGGCGCGGGCGCCTTACTGCAGTGGGCATTCGACACGTTGGACCTGAACCGAGTCCAGGCCGAGGCCGATACGCGCAACGTGGCATCCGCTCGAGTCCTGGAAAAGCTCGGATTCGTGCGTGAAGGGACGCTGCGGGAAGACTGCGTCGTCAACGGCGAGGTGTCGGACTCGTGGGTATACGGGCTGATCAGACGGCAGTGGCGGCCGTCGTCCGGGCCGGGTCCCGGCCGCTGAATGCTCTTGCTAGCGAGAGGGCACCCGGCCTCTAGACAGGCGGACGTCGGCCGCGGGTTGTACGGCTGACGGCCTGTGACGCGTGGGGGGTCAGCGTTCGGTACCGGGGTCGAGGACCGGTTTGACGTCCACGATCGGAGTTCCGTCTAGGGCCTCGAGGCTCCGCACCTGGATCCTCAGTCCGTCGATGGCGAGGATGGTCACCCGGTGTAGCCCGAGCGGATTCGGCCGGTCCGGGGAGCGGGTGCTGAAGACCCCGGTCTCCGGCCTGGCCTGGTCGCCGCGGGGGTGTACCACGAGGACATCCCGCCGGGCACGATCGAACCAGGTGATCAGTAGGACATCGGCGCCGACCGACAGATCGCGGAGTCCCTCGCGCACTGACTCCTCGAAGACCAGCCAGGCGTCGGGCGCACCCTCGTCACCTTGCTTCGGTGCCTGGTCGCGGTCCACCAGTTCGGACTCGACCCGCCCTATCGGCCGGACAACCAGTTGGCTCATCGCCGTACTCCTTCTAACCGTGTCCAAGAGATGAAACCGCCCAACCATGCTCTGGAGGGTGAGACGGTCGCACCCTCGGGCTGAGGTCGAGAGTCGTCAGGGCAGGTACCAGTAACGACGCACAGTACCGACCAGCAGAACCGCCATCCACAGAAGGAGGTCGGCAGCTCGTCTGCTTACTGTCTGGTGACGCGCCGCGAAGGCACTTGGCCCCGGCGGCCAGGTCTGCGAATCTGGGCCGCATGGCTGAACAGGTGGATGTGGTCGTCATCGGGCTCGGCGTCGGAGGCGAGGAGGCTGCCGGCCGGCTGGCCGAGGCGGGACTGAACGTCGTCGGAATGGATCCGCGCCTGGTCGGCGGTGAGTGCCCGTACTGGGGCTGCATCCCGAGCAAGATGATGATCCGGGCCGCGAACCTGGTCGCCGAGACCCGCCGCGTCAACGGCATGGCCGGTACGGCGACGGTTCAGCCGGACTGGGCGCCAGTCGCCAAGCGCATCCGCGAAGAGGCGACGGACGACTGGAACGATCGGGTCGCGGTCGACCGGCTGGTGAAGAAGGGCGTCACCTTCCTGCGCGAGCGCGGCACCATCACCGGTCCCGGTCGGGTGAGAGCGGGCGATCGTGAGTTCCAGGCGAGCCGCGGCATCATCGTGGCCACCGGCACGGTTCCGGTCATCCCCCCGATCGAAGGGCTCGCCGGTACGCCGTACTGGACGAACCATGAGGCGATCGAGGCAGACACGTTGCCGGCCTCGATCGTGGTGCTCGGCGGCGGCGCGATCGGCGTCGAGCTGACCCAGGTGTTCGCGCGCTTCGGTGCGGACGTGATCGTGGTGGAGGCCGCGGACCGGATCCTCGCGCTGGAAGAGCCCGAATCCGGCGAGCTGGCTCAGCGGGCGCTGGAGCGCGACGGCGTGACGTTCCGTACCGGGGTGAGGGCGACCACGGTCCAGCACGACGGCGGGGTCACCGTCACGCTGGACGACGGCAGCGAGGCCAAGGGGGAGAAGTTGCTGGTGGCAACCGGCCGCCGGGCGGACTTGAAGCCACTCGGTCTCGACACCGTTGGGCTCGACCCGCAGGCGCGGGCCATCGAGGTGGACGAGCACGTCCGCGCCGCGACGGGCGTGTGGGCGATCGGTGACGTGACCGGCAAGGGCGCGTTCACGCACACCGCGATGTATCAGGCCAATGTGGCCGTCTTGGACATCCTCGGTGCCGAGGATGCGCCGCTGGCCAGCTACCACGCGATGCCGCGGGTGACCTTCACCGATCCGGAGATCGGTGTCGTCGGCCAGACCGAGAAGCAGGCCCGCGAGGCCGGCCTCGACGTGAAGACCGGGATCACCCAGATCCCGGCTTCGTCGCGAGGCTGGATCCACAAGGCCGGCAACGACGGCTTCATCAAGCTTGTCGTGGACAACGAACGCGGGGTCCTGGTCGGCGCGACCTCCGCCGGACCGACCGGTGGCGAGGTCCTGAGCGCACTGGCGGTGGCGGTCCACGCGGCAGTTCCCGTTCACTCCCTGCAACAGATGATCTACGCGTACCCGACCTTCCACCGGGCGATCGGGGACGCGCTCAAGGCCCTCTGAGCTCTTCTTGCGATTCAGTCGCATCTAGAACAAGAATGTCGGTATGCACGTTCCCGACGGGTTCTTCGACGCGCCGACGTCCCTTGCCACCGGCCTGATCGCGGCTGGTGCGGTCGGGTTCAGCCTGCAGCGTGCGAACCGCGAGATCCGGGAGACCGGACCGGCGCTGGCCGGCCTGACCGCCGCCTTCGTCTTCGCCGCTCAGATGGTGAACTTCCCGGTCGGCGCCGGCACCAGCGGGCATCTGCTCGGCGGCGCGCTGGCCGCGACCCTGGTCGGCCCGTGGACCGGCATCCTGGTGATGTCGGTGGTGCTGCTGGTGCAGGGGCTGTTGTTCGCCGATGGGGGACTGACGGCCCTCGGCACCAACATCACGCTGATGGGCCTGATCACCGTGGTCGTCGGCTACCTCGTCACCCGGGCCCTGCTGAAGGTCATGCCCAAGCGCGCCGGCAGCGTCGTACCGGCAACGGCGATCGGAGCGCTCATCTCGGTGCTGATGGCAGCCCTCGCCTTCACCGGTCTTTACGCGATTGGCGGCGCGGTCGCCATCCCGTTGGGCAAGCTGGTGACCGCGATGGTCGGCTGGCACATCCTGGTCGGCCTCGGGGAGTCGATCATCACCGCCGCCGTGCTGAGCGCCGTCGTCGCGACCCGCCCCGATCTCGTGTACGCCGCCCGCCACCTGCAGGCGGACCTCGTCCTCGTCAACGCAGACGGCACCAGCTCCACGGTCTCACCCGACCGGCTCGTCGCCGCGAAGCCCGCCGGTCGCAGCCTCGGGGTCGGGGTGGCCGTCACGCTGGTCGTTGCCGGCGGGATCAGCTTGTTCGCCAGCGCGCAGCCGGACGGGCTCCAGTTCGTCGGGGCGGAGCTGGGCTTCGAGAGTGCCGCGCAAGACTCCGCGGTGGCGGGCAGCCCGCTGGCCGGTTATGGAGTCACCGGCATCGGCAATACGCAGGTGTCGGGCGCGATCGCCGGCATCATCGGCGTACTGGTGACGATCGCAGTGGGTCTGCTGGTGGCGAAGATCGCCTCGATGCGCTCCGCCGCCCGCGCGGGCAAGGCCGTCTGATGGACCGGTGAGCGGCTCCGCGGGTGACGGACTGCTTGTCGCGGTGGACAGCCGCGTGCATCGGCTGCCGGCGCAGGTGAAGATCGTCGCGCTGTTCGTGTTCGTGCTGGCTGTGGTCTCGACACCGTCCGGCGCCTTCTGGGCCTTCGCCCTGTACGCCGCGATGCTGGTCGGCGCTGTCGTCCTGGCTAAGTTGCCGGGTGCAACGGTGGTGCGGAGGCTGGCGGTGGAGACGCCGTTCCTGATGTTCGCGTTGCTGCTTCCGTTCGTGGCGACCGGGCCGCGGGTCGACGTACTGGGGGTATCTCTGTCGGAGTCCGGCGTGCTCGGCTCGTGGAACGTGCTGGCGAAAGGCACGCTCGGCGTGCTGGCGGCGATCGTCCTGTCCGCGAGCACCGCGCCGCGCGAACTGCTGGCCGGGCTCGAGCGGCTGCGGCTGCCGTCGACGCTGGTGGCGATCCTGTCCTTCATGGTCCGGTATCTGAGCGTGGTGTCGGGGGACCTGCAGCGGATGCGGATCGCCCGCGAATCCCGCGGTTACACCGGCGGCCGGACCGGTCACCTGAAGGCTGTCGCGGCCGGTGCCGGCGCGTTGTTCGTGCGGAGCTTCGAGCGAGGGGAGCGGGTCCACCTGGCCATGCAGGCTCGCGGCTACACCGGCACGATGCCCGTGCTGTCCCGCACCGGCGCCGCGCGAGCGCAGTGGCTGGAAGGGCTGGCGCTCTCGCTGGCCGCAGTCGTGATCGCGATCCTGGCAAGGATGATTGGCCGGTGAACGCACCCTCGATCCAGGTCGAACGCCTGGTCTTCGCCTATCCCGACGGCCGGCAGGCCCTGTACGGCGTCGACTTCACCGTCGGACGCGGTGAGCGGGTCGCATTGCTCGGGCCGAACGGCGCCGGCAAGACCACCCTGGTTCTGCACCTGAACGGGATCCTCGGCTCTGTCGCCGGTGGTGCCGGCAGCGGACGCGTGCGGATCGGCGGCTCGGACCTGCATCGCGAACACCTGGCCGAGGTCCGGCGCAAGGTCGGGCTGGTCTTCCAGGACCCGGACGACCAGTTGTTCATGCCGACCGTCCGCGACGACGTCGCCTTCGGCCCGGCGAACCTCGGACTGCGCGGCGCCGAGTTGGACGACCGGGTGCACGAGGCGCTGGTCCAGGTCGGCATGCAGCACCAGGCCGACATCGCGCCGCACCATCTCTCCTACGGTCAGCGCCGCCGGGTCGCTGTCGCCACTGTGCTCGCGATGCGGCCGGAGGTATTGGTCCTCGACGAGCCGTCCAGCAACCTCGATCCGGCGAGCAGGCGCGAGCTCGCGGACATCCTCTCGGGCCTGGACGTCACCTTGCTGCTGATCACGCATGATCTGCCGTACGCCTTGCAGCTCTGCGAGCGCAGCCTGCTGATGGACGGCGGCCGGATCGTCGCAGACGGCGCAACCCGTGACCTGCTCGGCGACGCGGACCTGATGACGGCCCACCGGCTGGAACTGCCCTACGGCTTCGACCCGCTCTCCGTCCCGGGCCCAGAAAAATCTCCCTGACGGCCCCGACGTCCCGTGGTGTTGGAGCGGGAAGTGTTTGGCGAGTCGTGAATCGGTGTTTCTGGTAACCGATTGCCGACGACGCTGATCCACGACTGGCCGAGTTTCCCAGTACGCCGGGCCACGCGCGCGGCGCGGCCTACCTATTTCAGCAATCTGCGGTGAATTTTTTACTGAGCCCTTGTGTAGTTACTTACGGGTCAGTCATGGTGACTGTGAGTTTCTTACTGCACCACGGTCCCCATCACCACAGTGCAAGGGCGGTCCCCATGAAGTTCCCCCTCCGTAGGCGGTCACGAGCCGCCGCCATCATCAGCGCAGCGGTCATCGGCGTAGCGCTCCTCACCACCCCCAGCCTCGCCCAGGCGGCGGCACCCGACTATGTCGCCCTCGGCGACTCCTACGCCTCCGGTGTCGGCACCCGCACCTACATCGCCTCCAGCGGCGCCTGCCAGCGATCGCTTCAGTCCTACCCGTACGTCGACGCGGCCCGGATCGGCGCGAATCTGACCTCGCTGGCCTGTTCGGGCGCCCGGGTCGCCGACGTGACGGCCAACCAACTCGCGCCGCTGAACAGCGGGATCGAGTACGTCACCGTCCAGGTCGGCGGCAACGACGCGGGCTTCTCCTCGGTGATCACCACCTGCGCCCAGCCCGCCTGGCTGAGCAACTGCGACGGCGCGATCAACACCGCCCAGGCCACCATCAACAACACGTTGCCGAGTCGGCTCAACGGTCTCTACGCGACCATCCGCAGTCGCGCCACGACCGCCAAGGTGACTGTGGTCGGCTACCCGCGGCTGTTCAATGGCATCGACTGCAACGCCGGCACCTTCTTCAGCAGCGCCGAGATGACCCGGCTGAACCAGACCGCCGATCTGCTCAACTCCAAGCTGAGTGCGGCCGCCGGCGCCGCGGGCTTCCACTTCGTGAACCCGACGTCGGCCTTCATCGGCCATGCGGTCTGCGGCAGCCCGGAGTGGCTCAACGGCCTGTCCAACCCGGTCAGCGAGTCGTACCACCCGAACGCGACCGGTCAGACCGGGTTCGCGAACCTGGTGGACGACTACCTCACCTGATGTCGCCCACCGACCTGCGCGGCGCCCTCATCCGTGATGCAATGCGAGGGTGCCGCACAGGTCTGTCCAGTGGCTTGTGGCCGCCCGGGTCGAGGCCAACAGCCTGGACCGTCCGGTGTACGAGGCCGGCCCCGGAGGGGTGGCCGACGTCGTTCGCCGGACGGCAGGGCTCCAAGCACAGAGTTGGCGCGGAGCGTCCTATGCCGTCCGCGCCCGGTCCACCGTCACCACCTGGGCTGATGTCGAGCGGGCCCAAGAAGTCGATCGCTCAGTCATCCGCGGCTGGTTCATGCGAGGCACCCTCCACCTCGTCGCCACCGAGGACGCCGGACCGTTGCTCGGTCTGCTCGGGCCGAAACTGATCAGAGACACCGAACGCCGGTACGCCGAGTTGGGCCTGCCCGAGGACATCCGCAATCGCGCGGCTGAGGTGATCGAGTCCCACCTGCTGGAGCAGGGGCCGACCGGCCGCGCCGAACTGGGCGTCGTACTGGTGAAGGCCGGGTTGCTGCCAGCGCCGACCGGGCAGGCCGTCTATGCGCTGATCCGGCACGTCGGCTTGCTGGGTCGCCTTTGCTACGGCCCCGGCCACGATGCCGGCGAAACCTGGGTGGCCACGCGGGACTGGCTCGGCAAACCTCTGACGCTCGAGCCGGACGGCGCACCCGAGTTGGCGCGGCGGTACCTCGCGGCGTACGGGCCGGCGACTGCGGGCGACTTCGCGACCTGGTCCGGACTGCCGGTGGCGGCGGCCCGAGCCGCGGTCAAGGCGGTCGCGACACACGAATTCCTGGTCGAGGGCGAGCCTCTGGCCGCGGTCGCGGACCTTCCCGGGAGCAGCGACCTGCGATTGCTCGGGGAGTTCGATCCGTATCTGCTCGGCTACAAGGATCGCCGGTATTCGCTGGCTGACGAGCACCGGAAGCAGATCCATCCGGGTGGCGGCATGCTCAAGCCGGCCGTAGTCCAAGCCGGCCGCGTCATCGGCTCGTGGCGACACGACCGAGCCGAGGTCGACTTGTTCGCCCCGGCAGCGGGAGAGCCGCCCGGCCTTGCCGCCGAACTCGCCGATCTGGCCCGATTCCGCAACTGACCTCCAAGCGACGGCGGGGCAACCCGGGGGTGACCTCAGGTTCCCTGCTCGACGGGCTGGTACAGGGCGTCCTTCGCGGCAGCCAGTGCTGCCGGCACCGCGGTGGGATCGGTCATCTGGCGCAGCGCCGCGGCGGCGTCGGCCAGCGC
>JAWWOY010000471.1:0-5661 GCA_033851195.1 Kribbellaceae bacterium
CGGCGTCGCGCCAGTCGATCACCACTGGGCCGTCAGCGGTCAGCAACACGTTCTCCGGATGCAGATCGCAGTGCACCAAGGAGTTGCCGGTGATGCCGCTCGGCACCGGAATCGCGTGCAGGCGCCGGTGCAGATCCGCATGCAGCAGGCCGAGTTCGGTCGGGGTGAGCCGGCCGGCTGACGCCGCCTCCGCCGCGGTCGGTCCGCTCAATCGCTGGATGACCATGTCAGGCCCATCGACGTGGTGCACCGTCGGCACCGGGAATCCGTGCCGGCCGGCGTGGCGCATCACCTCGGCCTCGGCGGTGATGCGATGGCCGTCGCGGTAGCGGCGGAGGACCTTGTGCTCGTCGACTGCGTAGACGTCCGCGTCGCGGCCCGACGCGAACGGCACCGCGTCCGGTGGGAGAACGAAGGCGATACCCGAGGGCGGTTCGGGTGACACGCTCAGCCGATCTGGCAGCTACTGGTGGCGGCTGGTTCGAGCGGCTTGGCTCCGAGGGTCGGCATCCCCAGCATCACGCCCGGAGCAGAACCGGCGGGGGCGCCCTGGGCAGCCTCCCAGGCGTCGCCCGCGCGAGTCCGGCGTACCGATCCGAAAGTATCGGCGACCAGGTGGTGCGGGGCGGCGTACGTGACCTCGACTGAGGCCAGATCGCCCGGCCGCGGCCTCTCGACGCCGTCGGGCAGCGCGAAGTGGACCAGCCGGTTGTCCCGGGCGCGGCCCGACAGACGATGGGTTGCGGCGTCCTTGCGCCCCTCCCCCTCGGCGATCAGAACCTCGACGGAGCGCCCGACGATCGACTTGTTCTCGTCCCAGGCCAGCTCGTCCTGCAGCGCGACCAGGCGCTCGTAGCGCTCCTGTACGACGTCGCGCGGCACCTGGTGCTCCATCGATTCTGCGGGCGTGCCGGGTCGTTTGGAGTACTGGAAGGTGAACGCGCCGGCGAACCGGGCCTCGCGGACCACGTCGAGCGTGCCCTGGAAGTCCTCCTCGGTCTCCCCGGGGAACCCGACGATGATGTCGGTGGTGATCGCGGCATCCGGCATCGCCGTCCGGACGTCTTCGATGATCTTCAGGTAGCGGTCCCGCCGGTAGGAGCGGCGCATCGCCTTCAGGATCTGGTCCGAGCCGGACTGCAGCGGCATGTGCAGCGAGTGCATCACGTTCGGCGTCTCGGCCATCGCCTCGATCACGTCGGCGGTGAAGTCGCGCGGGTGCGGCGAGGTGAATCTCACCCGCTCGAGACCCGCTACGTTTCCACACGCGCGGAGCAGCTTGGAGAAGGCGTACCGGTCGCCGAACTCCACGCCGTACGAGTTCACGTTCTGACCGAGCAGCGTCACCTCGAGCACGCCCTCGGCGACGAGTGCCTCGACCTCGGCCAGTACGTCGCCCGGGCGGCGGTCCTTCTCGCGGCCGCGCAGCGCCGGGACGATGCAGAACGTGCAAGTGTTGTTGCAGCCGACACTGACCGAGACCCAGGCCGAGTACGGCGACTCGCGCCGCGTCGGGAGCGTCGAGGGGAAGACGTCGAGCGATTCCAGGATCTCGACCTGCGACTCCTCCTGCACCCTGGCCCGCTCCAGCAGCACCGGCAGCGCGCCGATGTTGTGGGTGCCGAAGACGACGTCAACCCAGGGTGCCTTCTTGGTGATGGTGGCCTTGTCCTTCTGCGCCAGGCAGCCGCCGACGGCGATCTGCATGCCGGGGTTCTTGGCCTTCACCGGGGCGAGGTGGCCGAGGTTGCCGTACAGCTTGTTGTCGGCGTTCTCGCGCACCGCGCAGGTGTTGAAGACGACCACGTCGGCCTGGTCACCCTCGGGCGCGCGGACATAGCCGGCGTCCTCCAGCAGCCCACGGAGGCGCTCGGAGTCGTGGACATTCATCTGGCACCCATAGGTGCGGACCTCATAAGTACGCATGACAGCCACCAAGCGTACGTCCTGCCACTAGCTGGGTGGACCTAGCACCACCAGCGCTGGGGTTCTGCGACCACTGATCGTGGCGGCTGGGACAAGAATACTTCAACCCATGAACAGTTCACGACGTGAGTTCCTTGCCCGTACCACCGTCGGCGCCGCACTGGTTGCCGGCGGCTCCTTCGCAGCCGGTCCTGCGTCCGCCCTCATGAAGCCGCTGGTCGGCATCCGCACCACCCGGATCACGGCGCTGACCAACGCCACCGTGATCAACGTCGAGAACGGCCGCCGCGACCGCGGTCAGACCGTACTGATCAGCGGCGACCGGATCACCGGGGTCGGCCCCGACCTGCCGGTCCCCAGCGGCGCCACCGCGATCGACCTGACCGGCAAGTTCCTGATCCCCGGACTCGCCGACATGCACGTACACAGCCTGGGCGACGAGCGGGTCTCGCCGCCGCTCTACCTGGCCAACGGCCTCACCACGGTCCGCGAGATGGCCGGCAACCCGACGGCGTACGACTGGCGGGACCGCATCGAGACGGGCAGCCTGCTCGGGCCCCGGATGGTGGTGGCCAGCAAGATCATCGACGGCGACCCGCCGCTGTGGGACCCGAATGTGCTGTCCGTGCATGTGGTGAAGGACGAGGCCTCGGCCCGGGCAGCCGTACGGCAGGTGAAGGCCGACGGCGCGGACTTCGTGAAGGTCTACTCGCGGCTGAGCCCCACGGCGTACCGGGCGATCATCGACGAGGCGCGGCGGCAGCGCCTGACGGTGGCCGGCCATGTCCCGGACCAGCTGACGATTCCCGCCGTCAGTGCCGCAGGGCAGCGCAGCATCGAGCACATCCACGCGATCGGTCTGTCGGCTTCTAGCAGCGAAATGGAGGTACGCCGACGGCTGCAGGCGATCAGCGTGCAGACCGGCGACTACAACAGCTGGTTCCGCCAGTACCACCCGATCGAGTGGCTCGCCGCCAACACCTTCAGCGAGTCCCGGGCCGCCGAGGTGTTCGGCCGGCTCAAACAGAACAACACCCGGGTCACCGCGACGCTGTCGATGCACCACGTGCTGGACATGCCGGATCTGGTCGGTCCGGACCAGTCGACACAGAAGTACCTGAGCGAAGACTCGATCAGCATGTACGAGTACATGGTGGAGAACTACTACAAGGCCAACCGGTCGGCCGAGGAGATCTCGCACCAGCCGCAGATGTGGGAGTACCGGCAGCGCTTCGTCCGCGAACTGTTCCACGCCGGCGTCCCGATCCTGGCCGGCACCGACACCAGTACGCCGTACTCGGTGCCCGGGTTCGCACTGCACGACGAACTGGAGGTGCTCGTCAACGCGGGTGCGACCCCGCTGCAGGCGCTGCGGGCGGCCACGCTGGAGCCGGCGAGGTTCCTCGGCTTGGCCGCTGAACTGGGCACGATCGCGCCGGCCAAGCTGGCCGACCTGGTCGTGCTGGAGGGCGACCCACTGACGGATATCCGCAACAGCCGGCGGATCCACTCCGTGATCACCCGGGGCCGGGTCATCTCGCCGGCCGACCGGCAGCGGATGCTGGCCGACGTCGAGGCCGCGGTCAAGTTGCCGCCCTCGCCGGCCACGTTGGCCGCGGGCGGCTGCTGTGGATCACGGCGACCCGTCTGATGCCTGACGGCCTGCTCGCGGGATCCGCGAGCAGGCCGTCCCGGACTGCTGGGTCAGGCCGGCGGGGCGATGCTCCAGATCCCCCGGCCGTGGGTCGCGACGTACACGTTGCCGTCCGGTCCGGACTCGACGTCCATCACGGTGGTGGTCGGCAACCCGCTACCGAGCACCTGCCAGTTCGACGCACCGGGAGCCCGGTAGAACGTCGCCAGGTCCGAGCCGACCACCAGCGCACCGTTGGCCAACTGCTTCACCGCGCTGGTCGGGACGTCCGGCATGTTGGCCGAGATGTCCGACCAGGTCGCGCCGCCGTCCTTCGTCTCGTAGACATGACCGACGCCGGCGCCCGGACCCTCGGTGAAGCGGCGGGAGAAGCCGTTCACCGCGACGTACGCGTGCTGCCCATTGGCTGGATCGATCCCGACACCGGCGAGGTACCGGTTCGGGAAGGTGCCGGGCAGGCTCACCGAGTGCCAGGTGCCACCGGCGTTGGTCGCGAGGCCGCGAGCGAAGCCTGCGTTGTTGCAGGGCCCGCACCAGCTCACCCAGCCGACGCCGCCACTCATCGCGACAGCCGTGGCCGAGTGACCGGCACCCAGGTCGAACGCCTTCGTCCACTCACTGGCACTGCGCATCCCCCACCCCTTGGTGGAGGTGTACACGTACCGGCCACCGGTGATGAACCCGTTCGAGTTCGCCGAGTCGACGGCGATCGGGGCGATGAAGCGCGGCGACGGGTCGCCCGGGTTCAGGCTCCAGGAGGAGGCGTCGCCCGCGGTCAGCGCGCCCGGGTTCTGCGCGCAGTTGTTGGTGATCTTGATCGACAGGTTGACGTACTCCTGCAGTTGGTTGCAGCCGTTCGCCGGGTCGGCCGCGCCGTCGCCACCGTCACCGCCGAAGTTGGAGCCCATCTCCTTGTCGCCGTTGCTGGCGTCGGGCTTCACCCCGAACAGGTTGGTCACGCCGTTGTCCTGCAGGCCGCCGGACACCACCATGCCGCCGTTCTTGGTGTCCTTGCCGACCGACACCGAGTAGTACTGCAGCGCGTCCATCGTCCCGTCCTGGCTCATCGAGACCCAGTCCGTGGCGTTCTTGTTGGCGTTCACCTGGCCTGACACCGGCCGACGGTAGACACCGCCGTCGTTGCCCACGAACACCACCGGCTTGCCACCGGCCGTGCCGACTGCGACAGAGTGCTGGTCAGGATGCCCTGCGAGTGGACAGCTGTTCTTGGTGTCGTCCATGTTCCAGCACCCGAAACCGAAGTTCCAGTACGGCGAGATGGCGGCCCAGCTCTTGCCGGCGTTGGTCGTCTCGAAGACCTCCTCGAGGCCGAGCCAGACGTGGTCGGCGTTGGCGGGGTCCACCGTCAGGAACTGGTTGTACCAGGCCTGGACGCCGACGGCGTATCCCGTCTTGTCCAGCGCCGAACCGCTGTTGTGCAACTGCGTCGAGTTGGCGATCTGGTTCCACGGCCCGGACGGACTGCCGGTCTTGGAGACGAAGACACCGCCCAGGTTGGTGCTGCCGTTGATCTTGCTCGGCTGCTGCACCACGGCGTACAGGCGATCACCGTTCTTGCTGAAGGCGAAGGTCGTGTAGCCGATGTCGGTGCTGTTCGTGATGCCGCCGAGGACGACGCTGAGGCGCTTCCAGCTCGAGGGGCCCTGGGTGTAGTCCTGGGTCTCGTAGAAGCCGTTGTAGGTGTCACCCGAGCGCCAGCCGATGGCCGCGATCACGTGCTTGGGGTTCTTCGGGTCGATCGCGATGTCGTTGACGATGTTCTTGTACGCCGCATTCGTGTTGCCGGCAGTCTGCGAGCCCTCCGGCACCAGCACGTTGCCCGCGTCGTCCTTGATCTGGGGCATGAAGTCCGGGTTCGGATAGAACGCGATCTTCCACGGGCCCGCCGTGGTGGACGCGTCGTGGTACCAGACACCTCGGTCGGTGGCGGCGAAGACCTGGCCACCGCCCCAGCGCAGCCGGCCGATCGTGGTGGACTCGAGTTCCTTGCCGCCCACCCGGTCGGAGGTCGAGAACACGCCGGTCGTCGGGTTCGCCAGCCGGTACACACCCGCGCCGAC
>JAWWOY010000893.1:0-2566 GCA_033851195.1 Kribbellaceae bacterium
CCCTTCCGGATGACGAAGTACGTCGACGGCGAGGAGATGGAGCTGACCCGCAACGACAACTACTGGCGGGGCCCGGTCAAGCTCGGCCGGATCAGGCTTTACCCGCAGCCGGAGCCCGCTTCGCGACTGTCGATGCTGCAGTCGGGTGAGGTCGACTGGGCGGAGGTCCCGTCGCCGGACTCGGTCCAGCAGTTGAAGAAAGAGGGCTACCAGATCGAACTGGGCAAGTACCCGCACGGGATCATGCCGCGGTTCAACCTGTTCCGGGCGCCGTTCAAGGACAACCTGGCCCTGCGGCAAGCGCTCAACTACGCGTTGGACCGGGAGGGCACAGCTGCCCTGCTGAACAACGTCGGCTATCCGGCCAAGGAGTACGTGTACGACGGCAACCCGTCGTACGCCCGCGACAATCCGGGCTACAGCTACGACGTCGAGAAGGCGAAGAAGCTACTCGCCCAGGCGGGCTACAGCCCAGGCCAGTTGACGCTCACGATGGCCTACCCCACCGGTGGCTCCGGGAACATGTACCCCGACACGATGATGCAGAAGTTGCAGGCCGACTTCGCGGCGATCGGCGTCAACACGGTACTGAAGCCGATGGAGTGGAACACGATCATCTCGATCGGGCTCGACGGCCTGCAGGCGAAGCAGTGGAGCAACATCGACATCCTCTGGGCGTCGCCGGCGGCCGGCATGATGCCGACAGGCTTCAGCACCACGTTCTTCTGCCATCGTCCCGGCGGACTGCGCAACGCGACCGGGCTGTGCGACCCCAAGATCGATGCCGCACTCACGGCCGCCAGCCAGCAGCCCGATGTCGCGACGCAGTACAAATACCTGCAGAAAATGATGGACGTCGCGCTCCAGAACGCCTACTTCCTGTTCTGGATGCATGACCTCAATCTGCGCGTGCTCAGTCCCAAGGTGCACGGCTACATCCAGCCACAGTCGTGGTGGGTGGACTTCACACAGATCTCGGTTGAGGGGGCCTGACCCATGTTGCGTGTCGCCATACTTCGGATCGGCATGGCAATCCCGATCCTGTTCGGAGTCTCCATCATCGTGTTCCTGCTGATGAATGTGCTGCCGGGTTCGGCCGAGGCCGGGCTGGTCAGCGACGACATGTCGGCCGCGGAACGTCAAGCGATCCGCCACGAGCTCTGGCTGGATCGACCACTGCCAGTGCGCTACGGCCACTGGCTCGGCGACGCCCTGCAGGGCAACCTGGGCTACTCCGCCATGCGCCGCCGCAACGTCGCGGACCTGCTCATGCAGGCCTGGGGCAACACCGCGGTGCTGGCGATCGTGTCAGCGGTGTTCGGCATCAGCATCGGCCTGTGGCTCGGCTATGTGGCCGGTACTCGCCGGGGCAGTCTGATCGACCGGGTTACCGCGGTGCTGAGCCTCTCGGGACTGAGCATCCCGTCGTTCTTCCTGGCGATCATCCTGCTGGCGGTCTTCGCCGGTGGGCTCAGGCTCCTTCCCTCGGGTGGTGCGACCCTCGACCAGGGCCTCTGGATGGCGATCCGAAGTCTGGTTCTGCCGGTGCTGTCCGGGTCGCTGATCACGATGGCGATCACGGCCCGGGTGACCCGGGCCAGCATCGTCGACGTGGCCGGCTCCGACTTCGTGGAAACCCTGCGGGCCAAGGGATTGAGCGAGTTCGAGGTGCGCAGACACGTGCTGCGGAACGCGATCTCGCCGGTGCTGACCACCTCCGGCGTACAGATCGGCGCGCTGCTCGGTGGCTCGGTACTGGTCGAGACGATCTTCCGCTGGCCCGGAATGGGGCTGCTGGTGTTCACCGCGATCTCGGCCCGGGACCTGCTGGTCGTGCAGGGCGCCACCTTGCTCATCGCCGTCACCTTCGTGCTGGTGAACCTGATCGTCGACCTGCTGCAGGCCTGGATCGACCCACGCGTGAGAGGAGCGGTGGCATGACCCAGAGCGCGGTTCCGACCCTGCTGGACAAGAACTTCGGCGCCGGTACGACGGCCGCCGACCGCGCCGAGGCGGAGCGCCGCCGCGACGAGTGGAACGCCTCCCGGACCGGTGTGCGGACCCAGTCGTTCTGGCAGGCGACGCTACGCCGGTTCGTCGCCAACCGGGTCGGCGTGGTGGCCGCAACGATCGTGCTGCTGCTGGTGCTCGGTGCGATCTTCGCGCCGCTGCTCACCTCGGCCAACCCGCTGCTCGGCAAACCCACCGAACGACTGCACAACCTCGGCACTCCCGGCCATCTGCTCGGTACCGACGAACAGGGCCGCGACATGCTCGCCCGGGTGTTGTACGGCGGCCGGTTGTCCCTGCTGGCGGGCTTCGTACCGACCCTCGGTGCGGCTTTGATCGGCACCGCCATCGGGGTCACTTCCGGCATCATGCGCGGCGTCGTCGGCACCGTGCTGATGCGGGCGATGGACATGCTCTACGCGTTCCCGGCGATTCTGCTGGCGATCGCCGTCGGCGCCTCGCTCGGCCCGGGCCTGAACAACACGATCATCGCCGTGACGATCGTGTTCATCCCGCCGGTGGCGCGGGTGGCGCAGTCGGCCACCCGCCGGGTGGT
>JAWWOY010000536.1:0-6097 GCA_033851195.1 Kribbellaceae bacterium
CCAACTCGGGTCATACCGTGCAGCTGCCGAGCTGTGCGGCACCACCCACAAGACCGTCAAACGCGTCGTGGAGAAGTTCGAGGCCGGCGAGACCGCGCCGCCACGGGTCGAGCGGGTCCACAACTACGATGCAGTGGCCGAGCTGGTCGCCGAACGGGTGAAGAAGTCGCGAGGCCGGATGTCGGCCAAGCGAATGTTGCCGATCGCGAGGGCCGCCGGCTACGACGGATCGGCACGCAACTTCCGCCGCCTGGTCGCTGACGCGAAGACGTTGTGGCGCAGCGAACATCACCTGGGACGCCGCCCCGCGGTGTGGTCACCGGGTGAGTATCTGGTGATCGACTGGGCCGAAGCTGCACCAGGGTTGTTCCTGTTCTGCGCGGTGCTGGCGTTCTCCCGGTGGCGCTTCGTCGCGTTCGCCACCGATCAGAAGGCGAGCACGACATTGGCGTTGATCGCCGAAGCGATCGCTGGGATCGGTGGTGTCCCGGGCCGGGTGCTGGCCGACCGGATGGGGTGCCTCAAGGGCGGCGTGGTCGCGAATGTGGTGATTCCTACGGCCGAATATGTACGGCTGGCAGGCCATTACGGATTCGCACCGGACTTCTGCCATGCATCCGATCCCGAATCAAAGGGCATCGTGGAAAACCTCTGCGGCTACGCCCAACGCGACCTGGCGGTGCCACTACTCACCGAGGCCGCCATCACCGGGACACCGGTTGACGTGCGTGCCGCCAACGCCGCGGCCAGGGCGTGGTGTGTCGAGGTCAATGCCGCGGTCCATTCGGAGATCTGCGCGGTCCCCGATGAGCGCCTAGAGATCGAACGCGAACTGCTGCAACCATTGCCGTCGCTGCGCCTGCAGATCGGGGCGCCCTCGGTACTCCGCAAGGTCGACCGGCTCTCCTGTGTCCGGTATGCCTCAGCCCGCTACTCGGTGCCGACCCGGCTGATCGGGGCCAGCGTGGCCGTGGTGGTCGATCACGGCGCGGTCTGCCTGGTCGAACCTGCCACCGGGATGATCGTGGCCGAACACGAACTCGCCGCCCCGGGCAGCGCCTCAATCCTCGACGCGCACTACGACGGCCCACGCCCAGCGCCTAACCGGGGACCACGACCCAGAACCACGATCGAGCAGCAGTTCTGCGCACTCGGCGAGGATGCCCACGCGTTCCTCATTGGTGCCGCCGCGATCGGCAACACCCGGTTGGGGTCGGAGTTGGAGGTCCTGCTCGGGTTAGGTGCCGCGCACGGCACCGAGGCGTTGATCGCCGCGCTGCGTCGGGCGGTGGCGTTCCGGCGGTTCCGCGCCACCGATGTCCGCTCCATCCTGGCCGCCGGCGCGGGAGCACCCCAGCCCCGGCCCGCCGGGGATGCGTTGATCCTGGACCTGCCGGTCGCCCCGACCCGCTCCCTGCAGGCCTACACGATCGACCCGGCCGCCGATGAGGGTGTGAGTTCATGACAACAACACCGGCGAAGACACCTAAACCCGTTGCACCGCTCTCTGTTCCAGAGCTAGCCGCTGATCTCGATGCGGGGTTGCGTCGGCTCAAACTAGCCGCGATCCGGCGCACCGCCCCCGAAGTCCTACTCACCGCCAAGACCCAACGATGGACGCCCGAGGAAGTGCTGCGGACTCTGGTCGAGACTGAACTCGCGGCGCGGGATGCCTCCAACATCGTCAACCGGCTCAAGGCGGCCGGATTCCCGGTCGCCAAGACCCTGGACTCGTTCGACGTCGGAGCCTCGTCGATCCCACCCAAGGTGTTCGACTACCTGTCCAGCCTGGAATGGGTTCGCGCACAAGCCAACCTGGCGATCATCGGACCTGCCGGAACCGGCAAGTCCCACACTCTGATCGGTCTCGGGATCGCTGCGATCCATGCCGGGCACAAGGTCCGCTACTTCACCGCCGCCGACCTCGTCGAAACCCTCTACCGCGGACTGGCCGACAACACCGTCGGCAAGATCATCGAATCCCTGCTGCGCGTCGACTTGATTATCCTCGACGAACTGGGCTTCGCCCCGCTCGACGACACCGGCACACAACTAGTGTTCCGACTCGTCGCCGGCGCCTACGAACGCCGATCCCTGGCCATCGGCTCGCACTGGCCGTTCCAAGAGTGGGGTCGATTCCTACCCGAGCAGACCACCGCCGTCAGCATCCTCGACCGGCTCCTGCACCACGCCACCGTCGTCATCACCAACGGCCAGTCCTACCGAATGAAGGACGCCCAGCACCGAAAGGAGAACCCCAAAGCAACCTAAGAATCACCGCACGGGGTGGGGACTTTAATCTGGCCACCAGCGGAGACTTTCACTTGGCCATTGACACCGCGGGTGGACGGCGGCCGGTACCCGAATCCCTTCGGCTTATCAATTTAGATCACCCGCCTGCGTACCGTTCACCGCCCGGCTTGCTCGTGGCATAAGACTTCACCGTGTAGCGCTGGGTGCGGTCCTTGTCCTCGATGCGCTCGGCACGAATCCGGGCTCGTATTCGGGACGCTGGACCAGGAACGACATCGCCGTGATTGCCGGCCCAGGCTCGCGTCGTACGCCAGCACCCGGATGTACTGGCCGGGGAACGCGGTGCGGCACTCATTGATCTGCGCCAGCACGCCGTCGGGTTCGGCCAGGTCGAACATCGGCAGGCCGAACATCTCCCAGTAGATGTTGCGGGGATGCGGATCGTCGGTGGACTTGACGTGGTGCTTGCCGGCCGGCCGCCGCGAATATCGGGACTCGTGACGAGAGCGCGGCGCGCGAATCGTTTGGTCCTCGTCGGCCGCGCGGGCCTAAAAGTCGACCCACTGACGACAACCTGGTTGCTCACCGGCCTGGGATCAGGCACCCGAGACACCGCACTGTCGTTGCTGACCCGACTGCAGGCATCACCGCCGCTGCTCACCATCGGCACGTCGGGAGCGGCTGTGGCGCCCGCCCGCCAGGGCCTTGGTGTCACGCAGGTGCATGAGGAGGCGGTGCGTGAGCAGCTGGACTGTGGCGAGCTTGCGTCGTATGCCGTAACGGGGACACCGCTGGAGCGCCCCTGGCAGTTCTGCACGACGTCCGAGCCCACTGCGGCAACCCGCTTGTTCCTGGCGCACGTCTGCGACCCGAGCCAGGTCGGCGAGGCGGCGTTTCACATCCGGCACCGCCCACAGGGTGAATACGCCGACGTCTAGATCGGCAGCTCCACCAGCAAGGTGGTGCCGCGACCCGGGACGGACTCGATGCGCAGCGACGCGTCGATCATGGCGCAACGCTCTTCGATCGAGCTCAGGCCGAAGTGCTCCCCGCCATCGCTGTCCGCCGCACGCCGTTCCGCCCGGTCGAAGCCCTTCCCGTCGTCGGTGCAGCCGAGGATGACCGAGTCGCCGACCCGCCGCAACGAAACCACGATCCGGTGGGCGTCGGCGTGCTTGATCGCATTCGACAGGGCCTCCTGGTTGATCCGGTAGAGCGCGGCCGCCGCGTGGTCGGGGATATCCCCGATTGCGGCGTCGGGGTCCACGACGAGGTCGATGGACGGGCCGTCGCCACGACTGGCCATCTGGACAAGCGACTCGATCGCCGCGACTAGCCCGAGGTCGTCGAGCACAAGGCTATGCAGTCCCGAGATCGCCGCCCGCGTCTGGTTGTACGCCAGGTCAGTCAGCTCGCGGGCGCTCTGCAATTCGGCGCGGGCCCGCTCCAACTCCGGCAAGATCGTCGCGTCATCCGAGCCCCGAGCCGCGACTTCCGAGACCGTGAGGTCGGCCGCCGAGAGATGAAATGACATCGACGCAAGCGCGGTGGTGACACCGTCGTGCAGGTCGAAGGCGATCCTGCGCCGCTCCGCCTCCTGGGCGGAGATCGCCTGCTTCATCAGCCGGTCGCGTTCGGTGCGGTGCCGGTTGACCGTCCGCCACAGTTGCTCGGCGTGCAGCCGTAGCCCAAGAATCGTCGCCTGCGCCTCGGCAGCTTCCAGGTCCGTCTGACCGAACGGCCGGCGCGGATCACGATGAACGGCAAGCACACCGACGACCTCACCGTCAAGCCCCGGCAGCGGGAGGCACATCCGGGCCACCGTCTGCTGCGGCTCAAGACCAAGCAGCTGCCGGTGCAGCACATTGCGCGGAGAGTCGGCGTCAAGCATCACCGGTTTGCGGGTGCGGGCCACCAATCCGGTGACCCCGAAGCCGACTTGCAGTTTCAGGGAGTCCGCAGAGGGATGCGCAGGCCAGATGTCGAAGATGGTCAGGCTCTGGCCGTCGATTGCGTACACGAGAACGCCGGCCGCGTCGAGCAATCGGACGAGATCGGCCGCAGTAGGCACGCAACCGGCAGCGATGCTCAACGAAACAGCCCTTCACGCAACGCGACGGCGATGGCATTGCTGCGGTCGGACACCCCCAGCTTGCGGTACAGCCCTCGGATGTGGGTCTTCACCGTGTCCTCGCTGACCACGAGCTTGCTCGCGACCGCCTTGTTGGAATGCCCGGAGACCAGCAACTCCAGCACCTCCGACTCACGCTGGGTGAGTCCGAGGTGGGCACCGGGCCAGAACTCACCTCGGTTGA
This sequence comes from Kribbellaceae bacterium, assembly GCA_033851195.1. GTDB lineage: Bacteria > Actinomycetota > Actinomycetes > Propionibacteriales > Kribbellaceae > Kribbella. Next base: position 4,569 of record JAWWOY010000536.1, read on the forward strand.
GGTGCGCGGCCGAAAGCGCCACTCGACCGGCCAACCCCTCGTCGACGACGGTCTCACCGTCACGGATCCGACGCAGGTGGCCGACGAGCTCCCTCCCATCGACACGCTTGAGGATGTAACCGGAGGCACCAACCCGCAACGCCTGATAGAGGTAATGCTCGTCGTCGTACACGGTCAGCAGGACGACTTTGGTCGCTGGATGCTGCCTGTTGATCTCGCGACATAGGTCCAGCCCGCTGTCGCGCCCGATGCGCACATCGCACAGCACGACATCAGGACTCTCCTCGGCAACCATTCGCAGCGCCACCGCCGCCGTCGTCGCTTTACCGACGATCACGACCTCCTCCTGGAAGTGGCCGAGCATCGCATCGAGGCCATGCAACACCATCTCGTGGTCGTCGACGAGCACGAGACGCAGTGGAGTCGAAGGAGCCGGATGCGACACCGCCATGCGTCAAGCCTACGGCGGTGTACACGGCAGATGGGCATATCACACCGTCCTCCACCCACGCGGGTGAGTGCGCCCACGGTGTGACGAGGTCGGATGGACTGCATCCGGTCAGACCCGACCAGAAGGACCGCGCCCATGACCAAGCCACGCGACAGACAGCCGCTCATCGTGCCTTCGGTGCTGTCAGCCGACTTCGCCCGCCTCGGCGACGAGGTGGCCGAACTGTGCGAGGCGGGCGTGGCCGGTACGTCGACGCGGGGTGCGAGTTGATCATCGTGCACGCCGAGGCGTGCACCCACCTGCATCGCACGCTCGCACGTATCCGCACCCACGGCGCTCGTAGCGGTATCTCGCTGAACCCGCACAACCCGGCCGGGGTCGTCGAGCACGTCCTCGACGAGACGGACATGGTCCTGACGATGACCGTCAACCCGGGATTCGGCGGCCAGAGCTACATCGGCGCGGTGGAACCGAAGATCGCACGCCTGCGCCCGGATGATTGACGAATCCGGGCTGCCCATCGAGCTCGAGGTGGACGGCGGCATCACCGACGAAACCATCCGCGGCGCGGCCGCCGCCGGCGCCGATGTCTTCATCTTCGGCTCATGGATGTACGCGTATCCGGACGGCAAAGCCGCAGCCGTCAAACAATTGCGGGCCAACGCGATCGAGAGCGCACCGCTGGGAGGGAAAACCCGATGACCAACGTCCTGCAACCCCGGCAACCAGCTTTCGTGCCGTCGGTCGAAACCGACCGGCTGGCCGTCGACACCCTTCGCTTTCTCGCCGCCGATATGGTGCAGGCCGCCAACAGTGGGCACCCGGGCATGCCAATGGGGGCCGCTCCGATGGCCTGGACGCTGTGGAGTCGGCACCTTGCGCCACGATCCGGCCGCCCCCGACTGGGCGGACCGGGACCGGATCGCGCTGTCGGCGGGTCACGGCTCCGCCCGCGCCCTGGGAAATCGCCTCGTCGGGATCCTCCACGGCTGCCTGCGTCACCACACCAACTACGACGAACACAAAGCGTGGTCCCACCGGCAGAACATCGCCACCGCCGACGCCGCTTGACAACTTA
>JAWWOY010000577.1:0-6336 GCA_033851195.1 Kribbellaceae bacterium
GCATCCGGGTGGTCACGATCGCCCCCGGCACGATGGAGACCCCGATGCTCGCTGGTCTTCCGGCGGATGCCCGGGCCGTGCTCGAGCAGCAGATCCCGCACCCGGCGCGCCTGGGTCGGCCCGACGAATATGCGTCCCTGGTCGAGCACATCGTCTCCAACCAACTCCTCAACGGCGAGGTGATCCGCCTGGACGGCGCCCTCCGGATGCCCCCTCGCTAACCTGCGCCGCCGGCTATGGCGGATCGTTCCGCCTGACCGCGGGGGTCCGATAACAGGCTGCCTCACCGATAGCGTGTTACAACCTGCTATCGGTGAGGCAACCTGCTGATCGGCCAGCGGCTGTTGGCAACCCCGCTCGCCGTTGAGCGCACCACCGCGCGCTCGGTCCCGTCCAGCCCAGCTGGTCCGAGCTGCACAGCAAGACCCTCGGGGTGCCCTCACCCGGGCCTGGTGTCGCTGCCCGTTCGGTGCCTGTGGATGAGCCGGCGTCTCTGCTGACGGACGCTTGTACCTTGCCCGTGAGAGGGCCTGAAGAACTGTCCGGAAGTTAAAAAGGCGCGGACGAAGGGTGGTGTCTGACAGATTAGTACTACAGTTGTGGACATGAGTGAAGTGCCGGTGCGGGTGTTGAACCAGGAGACCGCAAAAGTGCTGGCCCGGGTGAAGCAGGGCGAGGAGATCGAGATCACCGAGCGCGGCGTGGTGGTCGCGCGCATCGTCCCTGCCCAGCCGTCCCCGATCGCCCACCTGATCGCGACGGGCAAGCTCCGCCCACCACGGACGACGGGACCGGTCCCTCGCCCCAAGGGCGAGGTACGCACCGACCGGGAATCCGGCGAGGTGCTCCAAGAGATGCGTGACGAGGAACGCTACTGATGATCTACCTCGACACGGCGGCGCTGGTGAAACTCGTCCGTCGTGAGGTGGCCAGTGACGCCCTGGTCGACTGGATCGGCAAGCACCCGGACGAGTTGTTCGTGTCGTCCACCCTGGCCGAGGTGGAACTGCCACGAGCGCTCCGGCGAACCGAGCCTGCGCTGCTCGCCGCAGTACCGGCATTGCTCGGTCGGATCGCCGTCTACGAGATCGACGACCTCGTGCGCGCCACCGCCGCCGCGTACGACGATCCGTCGATCCGTTCGCTCGACGCGATCCACCTCGCTACAGCGGACGCCGTACTGGGTGACGACCTGACGGCGTTCGTCACCTACGACCGCCGGCTGCTCGCCGCAGCCACCGCACTGGGCCTGCCCACCACCAGCCCTGGCGCCTGACGCCTAACGAGCACCACGGTCCTGGAGGGGAGGTGCCCAGAGCCGCCAGACGTTGCAGGCCTAGTCGGTTTGGGGGCCCGGCAGTGACGGAAGGGCCAACTTCTCGTCGGGTTTGGCGCTGAGTACGTCGTCCACGTAGGAGCGGGCCGCCTGCATCGTATCCACCTCGTGCCCGGCTTGCTCGGACAGGAACCAGCGGTGCTCCAGCACCTCATGGAAGACCTCCGCTGGTTCGAGCTTGCGGTTCAGGTCGCGGGGGATAAGGCGGACCACCGGCTCGAACACCTCGGTCAGCCATTCGTGCGCGACGATCTCCTCGTCCTCGCCCTGCTGGTCGGTCGAGGCGGCGTACGAGTCGAGGTCGTTCAGCAGCCGGCGGGCCTGGTTCTCCTCGACGTCCAGGCCGGTCAGCCGGAGCAACCTGCGGCTGTGGTGGCCGGCGTCGACGACCTTCGGCTGGATCCGGACCTGGCTGCCGTCCCAGTCGGTGATGATGTCGATCTCGCCGACGTCGAAGCCGAGCTCGTTCAGCCGCCGGATCCGCGAGTCCAGCCGGTGCAGCTCGTCGGAATGGAACTCCTCCGGCGCGGTCAGCTCGGCCCACAAGGCGTCGTACCGGGCGGTGATGGACTCGACGGTCTCGAGCGGGTCGATCGACGGGTCGAGCAGGCCGCCCGCCTCGAGGTCGGACAGCTCGCCGAACAGATTGATCTCGGCGGTGTAGAGATCGTGGGCCCGCTGACCGTCGGAGATGTCCTGGTGCAGCTCGCCGGTCTCGGCATCCACCAGGTACGCCGCGAAGGCGCCGGCATCGCGGCGGAACAACGTGTTGGACAGCGAACAGTCGCCCCAGAAGAAGCCGAGCAGGTGCAATCGCACGATCAGCGCGACCAGGGCGTCGATCAGCCGGTTGACCGTGTCCGGCCGCAAGGTGCTGGAGAACAAAGCGCGGTAGGGCAAGGAGAACTGCAGGTGCCGGGTGACCAGGATCGAGTCGAGCGGTTTGCCGTCGCGGTCCAGCCGGTCGGTGATGACGCCGACTGGTTCGACCGAGGGCGAGTCGAGCCGTTCCAGGTCCCGGAGCAGCCGGTACTCGTGCATCGCGAGGTGTTCCATCACCTCTTTGATCGCGTACACGGTGCCGTTGACCCGGACGAAGCGCACCACATGCCGGGAGATACCCCGGGGCAGCGCGACCAGTTGGTCGTCCGGCCAGTCCTCCAGTGGGAGGGCCCAGGGCAGCGAGAGCAGACCGGTGTCGGGGCGGGTGGCGACGAAACGAGGCACGCGCACCAGTGTGGCAGTTCCGGCCGGTGGAAGGCTGACCTGACAGGGAGTCGCTCAGCTTGGCACGGAGTCTGGCGCCCCCTCCCGGCGCAGAGAAAGAACGCAAGCGAACGCAAGTTCTTGCGCTGAAGGGCGTAGAGTTTGCGTCATGACACGACGACTTGCCGAGGTTGCGAAGAAAGTCGGCGTCAGTGAGGCCACCGTGAGCCGGGTGCTGAACGGCAAGCCCGGGGTCTCCGACGCCACCCGCGAAGCGGTGCTGACGGCGCTCGACGTGCTCGGCTACGAGCGGCCGACCCAGTTGCGCGGCGACCGCGCCCGGCTGGTCGGCCTGGTGCTGCCGGAGTTGCAGAACCCGATCTTCCCGGCGTTCGCCGAGGTGGTCGGTGGGGCGCTGGCGCAGCAGGGCTTCACCTCGTTGCTGTGCACCCGGACACTCGGCGGCGTGTCCGAGGCCGATTACGTGGATCTGCTCCTACAGCAGCAGGTGTCCGGAGTGGTGTTCGCCGGTGGGTTCTACGCCCAGGCAGATGCGCCGCACGACCACTACGAGCTGATCCAGGAGCGGCGGCTGCCCACCGTCCTGGTCAATGCCGCAGTCGACCACCTCGGTTTCCCGCAGGTCTCGTCGGACGACGTGGTGGCCGCCGAAATGGCGATCGGGCACCTGCGCGCCCTCGGCCATCAGCGGATCGGGATGGTGCTGGGCTCACGGGACCACATCCCGTCCCGGCGCAAACTGGACGCCTTCCTGGCTTCGCCGGAAGCGAATCCCGAGCTCGTCGAGCACACCATGTTCTCGCTGGAGGGCGGCCACGCCGCGGCCACCCGGCTGGTCAAGCAGGGTGTCACCGGCATCGTCTGCGCCAGCGACATCCTCGCGCTCGGCGCGATCCGGGCGGTCCGCCGGGCCGGGCTCTCGGTGCCCGACGACGTCTCGGTGATCGGGTACGACGACTCCGCGATGATGAACTGCACGGACCCGCCACTGACCACCGTGCGGCAGCCGATCGACGCGATGGGCCGGGCCGCGGTCGACATGCTGGTCGCGCTGATCGAGCGCGCGGCTGTGCCCGCGGACGAGTTGCTGTTCGAGCCCGAACTCGTCGTCCGGGCCTCGACCGCACGGCTGAAGCCGGCCTGATCTGACCGTCTGACGGCCGGCAACAGTCGGTCAGGACGTGATCACGAGGGGTGGAGCTTGCTCCACCCCTTTCGTGTCCCCACGAGTTCCGCCTTCTAGTCACGTTTTTGCATCTTGTGATCGAAGTATTGCGCACATCCGGTCAAGTTGCCTACGGTGTGGGCCACATCAGAGGGGCGGGTAGGGAGTCGCCCTTCGCCATCGTGGGCCGGCCCAGCGCCGGCGCCGTATCGCAGCAGAAGGGCAGATCGATGAGGACAACGAGCCACCGCAAGGCGCTCAGCCTGTTGCTCGTGGCAGGGCTGGGCCTAGCGGCCGCGTCCTGTGGTTCTGGGGACGGCAACAAACCGGCTGCCCAGGGGTCCGGGGGGGCCGACGCGCCGGTGACCATCACCGTGGGCTGCGAGCCACCGAAGAGCAACCCGACGGAACGTAAGGCGTGGGAGGACGACGTCGCGACCTTCAAGACGCTCCACCCGAACATCACCATCCAGAGCAAGGATGCGTTTCCCTGCATCAACCCGGACACCTTCCAGGCGAAGCTGGCCGGCGGCACGCAGGAGGACGTCTTCTACGTCTACTACACCGACGTACAGAAGATCATCAAGGCCAAGCAGGCTGCCGACATCAGCCAGTACATCGGCAGCGTGAAGGCGATGGCCGACGTCCGTCCCGACGTGCAGAGCGTCTTCAAGGACGGCGACAAGACCTACGGCGTGCCGCGCAACAACTACAACATGGGCTTGGTCTTCAACCGCAAGCTCTTCACCCAGGCCGGGCTGAACCCGGACTCGCCGCCGAAGACGTGGGCCGAGGTGCAGGAGGCCGCCAAGAAGATCGCGGCACTCGGCCCGGGCTACACCGGCTACGGTGAGTACAGCGCCGGGAACACCGGCGGCTGGCACTTCGCCGCCTCCCTGTACGCTCGCGGCGGCTCGATGGTGAGTGACGACGGCAAGACCTCCACGTTCAACAGCCCCGAGGGCAAGGCCGTGCTGGAGAACCTCAAGCAGATGCGCTGGAACGACAACAGCATGGGCACCAAGCAGTTGCTGCAGTGGGAAGACCTGATGCGGATGATGGGCGCAGGCAAGACCGGCATGATGATCGGCGCGCCGGACGTCGTCCAGCAGGTGAGCAACGACTACCAGGGCAAATTCGCGGACTACGGCGTCACCGCGGTGCCGGAGTCCGAGGGCAAGTCCTCGCTGAGTGGCGGCGACGGCTACATGTTCAACCCGAAGGCCACGCCGGAGAAGATCAAGGCCGGCCTGCTCTGGCTCGAGTTCGAAAACCTGACGCCGGGCAAGGGCCAGTTCAACTACGAGCGGGCCAAGACGCAGGGCCGTCCCGTCGGTCTGCCGATCCCGGATCTGTATGGCAACACCGCGCCGGGCAAGGAGATCGTTGCTGCTCGCAAGCAGTTCGCCACCATCCCGGTCGACCACTTCACCCCGTACGTCGATGCCCAGGCGACCATCACCAACAAGCTGGAGCCGCCGAAGGCGCAGGAGCTGTACGCCGTCCTCGACGTGGCGATGTCTGCCGTACTGACGCGGAAGGACGCGGACATCGACAAGCTGTTGTCGGACGCAGCATCGAAGTGCGACAAGATCCTCGCCAAGAACACCTGATGGCTTCACTGACCGCGAAACCGCCGGTGCGCCGTTCCCACCCGGGAGCGGCGCGCCGCGCGGTCGGACGGAACCTCACGGCGTACGGGTTCCTCTGCGGCGCTCTGATCTGCTTCGCCTTCTTCTCCTGGTACCCGATGATCCGGGAGATCCTGCTCAGCTTCCAGCAGACGAACTTCGTCGACCCGGCCACCTGGGTCGGCTTCGACAACTTCCGCACTGTGATCGAGGACTCGGCGTTCCGGGCGGCGTGGCTGAACACCGCCGAATTCACCGGGCTCGCGCTGTTGTGCGGCTACGTGATCCCGTTCTTTCTGGCAATCATCCTGAACGAACTGCGGCACGCCAAGGCCTATCTACGCTTCGTCGTGTACCTGCCGGTGATGCTGCCCCCCGCAGTCGTCGTACTGCTGTTCAAGTGGTTCTACGACCCGGGATCCGGCCTGTTCAACCAGGTGCTGGACTTCGCGCACCTGCCGATGCTGAGCTGGCTGGACTCCACCAGTACGGCGCTGATCTCACTGGTGATCGTGTCCACGTGGATGAACCTCGGCACCGGCACGCTGATCTACCTAGCGGCACTGCAGAGCGTCCCCGGGGAGCTGTATGAGTCGGCCGAGCTGGACGGGGCCGGACTGTTCCGTCGGATCTGGCACGTCACCGTCCCGCAGACCCAACTGATCCTGCTCGTGATGCTGCTGCTCCAGGTGGTCGCCACCATGCAGGTCTTCATCGAGCCGTACCTGCTCACGGGTGGTGGTCCGGAGAACGCGACCATCACGGTCGCCTACATGATGTACCAATACGCTTTCAACTTCGGCGACTTCGGTGCGGGAGGAGCGCTCGGGCTGATGCTGATGGTGGTGCTGATGGTGTTCTCGGCGATCTACCTGCGCGTCTCGCGCGATGACCAGAGCTAGGGGATTCCGATGTCAGTGACACTGCAGCCCGGTCCGCCAACCCCGTTGCTCGAAGCAACCACCCCGGAAGCGCCG
>JAWWOY010000588.1:0-2878 GCA_033851195.1 Kribbellaceae bacterium
CGACGAACTTCCGGGCGATGTCCGGTACGTCGTCCGACGGCATCTCCCGCTGCACCCGGACGACTGTGTCGCCGCCGGACTGGCTGACCTTCACGTCGTACGACAGCGCCTTCGTCTTCTCACAAGCCTGCTCGCGAAACGTCGCGTCGGTGACGATGGCGAATACTTCCTCAGGGGTCGCGTCATACGACGCCGACATCTTCAGCTCCATGCCGCACATCATGACATTACCGATGGGTTGGAAGACCAGATCGGCGATGGGTTGGCGGTCTACATCGCGATGCCGTGGGGGGTGTAGGGGGCTTCGAGGCGGACTATTTCTTCCTCGGTGAGGTGGAGGTCGAGGGAGGCGATGGCGTCGTCGAGGTGTTCGGGCTTGGTGGCGCCGACGATGGGGGCGGACACCGTCGGCTTTTGGGCGAGCCAGGCCAGTGCGACCTGCGCCCTCGCAACACCACGCTGCTCGGCCACCTTGGCGACGGCGGCCGCGATCTTCCGGTCGCTTTCGGCGGTGTCGTAGAGGGTCTTGCCGAACTCGTCGGTCTCGGACCGCAGGGTCGTCTCGTCCCAGTCCCGGGTCAGCCGGCCCCGGGCGAGCGGGCTCCACGGCACGACCCCGATGCCCTGGTCGGCGCAGAGCGGGAGCATCTCGCGCTCCTCCTCGCGGTTGAGCAGGTTGTAGTGGTTCTGCATCGTCACGAACCTGGCCCAGCCGTTCGCCCGCTGCAGGTGCAGCGCCTTGCTGAACTCCCACGCGTACATCGAGGAGGCGCCGATGTACCGCACCTTGCCGGCCCGTACGACGTCGTCCAGCGTCTGCAGGATCTCCTCCATCGGGACGCTGCGGTCCAGCCGGTGGATCTGATAGAGGTCGACGTAGTCCATACCGAGCCGGCTGAGGCTAGCGTCGAGCTCGGCCAGGATCGCCTTGCGGGAAAGGCCTCCGCCGTTCGGGCGGCCCGGCCGCATCGCCCCGTGGACCTTGGTCGCGACCACTACGTCGTCGCGGTCGGCGAAGTCCGTCAGGGCGCGGCCGACGATCTCCTCGCTGGACCCGGCGGAGTACACGTTGGCGGTGTCGAAGAAATTGATCCCGGCATCCAGGGCCTGCTTGATCCGCACCCGGCTCAGATCCTCCGGCAGGCTCCACGGCTGCCCGCCGCGCACGGGTTCGCCGTACGTCATGCAGCCGAGAGCGATCGGCGAGACGTCCAGGCCGGTACTGCCGAGCTTCACGTACTTCATCAGTTGAGAACTCCTCGACGGGTAATCGACGGGCAAGCGGAGCCGAATCCGGTTGGCTGCAGGATAAGTCGCCGGGACCGCGGGGATCAAAGCGCCGACCAAACTGCGGACCGTGGAGTCGCCGAAGGACGCCGGACTGCGCACTTCATGACCCGGGCGCTCCCGACAACCCGGCCTCGACGGGACCGATCGATGTCACTGCGGAGCCGCCTTCAGTCGGTCGCGGATGCGTTGTTCGAACTGGACCGGGTGGTGTCGATGTGCTGGATCATCGCGGTGCCGGCCTTGTCCGGGTCGCCGGCCGCGATCGCCTCGGCGATGTGCACGTGCTGCTGAGGCGCGACCTCCAGCGACCCGGGCAGCCCGCCGGCGAACAGGAGCCGGTCGGACTGCCCATTGAAGTCCCTCAGCTCGGAGACGGCGGCCTGCAGGAAAACGTTGCCCGAGGCATCGGCGACCGCGGCGTGGAAGGTCCGGTCGTGCTGCCGGACCGACCCGTGGTTTCGATCCTCCTCGACCGACGCATCGGCCGCGGTACGGAACGCGTGTACCTGCACGGGTCTCGCCAGGTTGGAGAGACGTAGATGCCCGCGAGCAGCTGCTCGGCGGCCAGCTCGTAGCCGGAGCGATAGGAGGCGCTTCCGGTCATTCAGAATCCGCCGTAGATCTGGAGCTCGTAGACGCTGCCGCCGTTCCAGTTCGAGCTGGTGATGGTCAGTCGAACATATCGCGCGGAGACCGGCTCGGTCCGGATCGACGGGTTGCCCCGCACGCTCGTGGCGACCGTGGTCCGGTCGTCGAAGATCGACCAGTTCGTGGCGTCGAGCGAGTACTCGAGCTTGTATTTGTACCCGCTCGGCAGTTCGAAGTTGGTGACGATGCTCTTCACCGAGGTCGGCGCTCCAAGGTCGACCTGCAACCAGGATGGATCCGGTAGTCCGAGCCCCTGGGCCCAGCGGGTGGTCAGGTCGCCGTCGACGGCAAGGGCCGGGACGTTCGGCTCGGAGTACGAGGAGACCGTCACGGGTTTGCCGACCGCTATTCCCGCCTCGGCCGGGGTGGTCACCGTGGTCGGTGGGCTCGGCGGTGCGGCGTTCAGGTTAACGTCGCGGGCGACGACGGTGTAGGTGTGGGTGGATCCACCGGTCAGGCCGTCGACGCGTAGCTGGTTCAGCGGCGTCGTCGCGATCTTCTGACCATCCTGGTAGACGACGTAGCTGGTCACTCCGACATTGTCTGTACCGACCGGCCAGCTGAGGTCGATCGTGGTCGGGAGCAGGATGTTCGCAGTCGGCTGGGGCAGCGCCGCGGGAGGTTCGTGGTCGTCGGTGATCGTGGCGGGTTTTCCGTACGCCTCGATCTCGTAGATGCTGCCGCCGTTGTTGTTCGAGCCCACCACCGTCAGGCGCAGGTACCTGCCGCGCACCGAGGTCGGCACCGAGGCGTAGTTGTCGGCCTGGGTGGTCGCCGTACCAGTGTGGTCCTCGAACATCGTCCAGTCGTTGCCGTCGGGTGAGACCTCAAGCTTGTAGCGGTACCCGTTCGACAGTTCGAAGGTGGTGATCACGCCGGTCAGGTCGTACTGCGCCCCGAGGTCGACCTGCAGCCAGGACGGATCCGGGAGACCCAGGCC
>JAWWOY010000602.1:0-3351 GCA_033851195.1 Kribbellaceae bacterium
CCATCGCCCGCTACTACACCACCGTGGTGCAAGGCCTATCCGTACAAGCCCGCGACGGCGCCGACCGCGCCGAGCTGGAAGCGGTCATCACCTGCGCGCTGGCCGCCTGGGACACGCTCACCTCCGCACCGTCACACCCAGTGAGCTAGATAACTACCGGAGCGAAGTCGCGCGGCGAGCACTCGGCGAAGTGCAAGCAGCCAGTGCCTTGTGCTGACGGCCGACAAGTCAGCCGCATTCGCGTCAGGTTCACTCTGACTGCTGTAGTTCGCAGAAACGGTCAATTGTCGTCCGATCGACGCTGTCGTCTTGAGAGACCTGCCGTGCTGGTTCAGTACGACAGGTTGCTCGGGCGCGGTGGGGTGCTGGCGTGGGTCAGGAACGCCTTGGCAAGTGCGGTCACGTTGTCGGTGCGCCAGGTCAGGGCGTAGTCGAAGGTAGGGCGCCTTCGAGGGGGACGCAGGTTAAGTTGGGTCGCGGGTAGAAGTGCTCGGTCTGGGCGCCCACGACGGCGACGCCGTGGCCGGAGACGACATAGGCCTGCATCTCCTGGAAGCCGGCCAGGCTGGTGATTTTCGCGGCCGAGTCGGTCGTCGGCAGATGGTGGTCGACCCAGTAGTCGGGAAGGTTCTGGGCGAACAGGAAAGTCTGCTCACCCAGGTCGGCGGCGGTGATCGAGCTCAGCCGGGCGAGCGGGTGGTCGGCCGGAACGGCGAGCAGCGCGAGCTCGGACAGCAGCGTGGGGCCGACGGTGAGATCGGGTTCGGCGACGGGCAGCGGGAGGACGCACAGGTCGAGCTCGGCCCGGCGCAGGGGTCCGTACAGGTCGGCCAGGGCGGTCTCGTGAATGCTCACCTTGATGTCGGGGGTGCGGGCGCGAAAGCTGTCGATCAGCGCAAGCAGGGGACGCGTTATGGCAGCGGACATGTAGCCCAGCCGCAGGTCGCCGGTCAGGCCGTTGCCCGTGGCAACCGCCCGCGCGATCGCTGCCTGGACCTGCGCGTACGCCGGAGCCAGGTCGTCCAGCAACTGCCGGCCCAGTGGCGTCAGGTCCACTCGCCGGGTGGTCCTGGTGAACAGCGGGGCCCCGAACCAGCCCCTGGGTCACCCCGGTGTTCTTCGTGGCAGACGGCACGGACAGCGTGCTCTGGGTGTCCTCACCGGACAGTCGCCACTCCCGCAACATCGCGCACCGTCCGGCAGTGGCGATCACCCTCTTCGACACCCAGGCGCCCATCGGCAAGGCCGAAGCCCTGTACCTCGAGGCGACCGCGAGCCTGGTCGGCGACACCGCTCGGCCAGCCGCCATCGAACTCCTCAACTCACGCCTGCCAACTCACCAGCACCTCGATCTCACCGACGTCGGGCCAGCAGGGCACCTGCGGGTCTACCAGGCGTCGGTCCACCAGCACCACATACTCATCCGAGGTGGCGACCCACGCTTCGACAACCCTGTCGATGCCAGGCTCGCCGTCGCCAAGCCGAACGAATGAGGAGAAGCCGATGACGTCCACCGGCACCACGGCCACCGCGCTACCGGACACCGAACCGCAGACCGCCGCAGCCAAGGTGCTCTGGCACTTCACGATGTCGCTGGACGGGTTCATCGCCGGCCCGAACCACACGATGGACTGGATGAACGGAGTCTCCTCCCGCCCCGGCCTCATCCAGGAGTACGTCGAGACAACCGGCGCCGTCCTCGGCGGTCGGGACGGCTTCGACGCCTACCCCGACGCCAGCACCACCTACGGCGGCGAGTGGCAAGGACCCGTATTCGTCCTCACCCACCACCCCGAAGACGCCCCGCCCAGCACCGGCGTCACCTTCCTCAGCTGCGACGTGGCCGAAGCGGCCCGGATCGGGCTCGAGGCAGCCGGCGGCAAGAACCTCGAAGTCTTCTCCGCCTCGATCGGCCGGCAACTCCTCGAGCGCGGCCTGATCGACGAGATCGACCTGCATATCGCCCCCGTCCTGCTCGGCGACGGAATCCGCCTGTTCGACAACCCCGGCGGCTCCCCCGTCCGCCTCCAGCTGCTCAACGGCGACAACCGCTCGGCCGAGATCAACGTCCGATACCGGCCACTCGCGAGCAATCACCATCCGTAAGCAGCCCTCCGCAACGAGTGCATCGTCACTAGCGGACCACAGTGGCGTGGCTGGCCAGGAGGTGCGCCATCGCTTCGTCGTCCGAGCTGAATCCGGCTGGGTGTTTGTCGAGCGACAGGACCCCGATGGTTCGGTGTCGCGTAGCCCCCAGGTGAGGGCGGCGATGGTGGCCACGGGGCCGCGACCACTGCAGGCGCAACGCCACCACCAGGCCAGCCGCTAACGCCGGATTTCGTTTCCGATGCTCCTCACGGGCCAAATCCTGTCGTCAGACAGGGCGGTGAGTCGTAGGGTGCTTCACGGTGCAGGGACGATCACCAGGGAGTACGTCGCGATCCTCGCTGTCGCTCCACTCTGATCGGCTGCGCAAGGGAGAGGGACGAGCGACGATGAAGGCATCAGACGTTCGGCGTGCGCTGACCGCGAGTGTCTCCACGGCCGCCGCGCTTGACCTGACGGTCAATGACGCGGTTGTTCTTCATGACTCGAACAAGCTCACTCTGCGTCTGCTGCCGTGTGACGTCCTGGCCCGGGTGGCACCTGTAGCGCATCAGGTCGCACAGTTCGAAATCGAGCTTGCTCAACGGCTCACCGCATCCGAGAGCCCAGTGGCTGCTCTTGAGCCTCGAGTGGAGCCACGCGTCTACGAGCGTGATGGCTTCGTGGTGACGCTGTGGACGTACTACGAACCTGCGACGCCTCAAGAGGTCTCACCAGCCGACTACGCCAAAGCGCTCGAGCGGCTGCATGCTGGCATGCGCAAGCTCGACGTCCCTACGCCGCATTTCACGGATCGAATCGAGCAGGCTCAACAACTCGTGGCAAGCCGCGACCGCACTCCAGCGCTCGTCGACGCGGACCGGGAGCTCCTCGGCAACACGTTGCGAAGCCTGAGACGAGTGATCAGCGAGCGCGGCGGCGCCGAGCAGCTACTGCACGGCGAGCCGCACCCAGGCAACGTGCTCACCACGAAGAACGGGCTGCTGTTCATAGACCTCGAGACGTGCTGCCGTGGGCCTGTCGAATTCGACATCGCCCATGCGCCCGAGGAAGTCAGCGAGCACTATCCGGGTGTCAATCAAGACTTGCTACGCGAGTGCAGGATCCTCGTGCTGGCGATGATCACAACGTGGCGTTGGGATCGAGGCGACCAACTCCCAAACGGGCGCCAGCTCGGCACAGAGTGGCTCAGCCAGATCCGAGCAGCACTCGATCGATACCGCTTGGACGTTCGTCGTTGACCGC
>JAWWOY010000658.1:0-2633 GCA_033851195.1 Kribbellaceae bacterium
ATGCAGTATTTGTCCTCCTCGACCATTCGCTGCAGGCCACGGACCTGTCCTTCGATCCGGCGCAAGCGCTTCAGATGGCTGGACTTCTCGGCGGTGTATCCATGGGTGTGCTCGGTGGTCATGGCGGGTTCCTCTTCTCTACTGCTACCCGGTAGGGGTATCTCGACATCGTCGAAGTTACCCCCTCCGGGTATCAAACACAAGCGGGTGGATACCAATTGCTGGTCTACGCCGCGGACGCGTTGCGGACCGGCCTGCTGCCGCCCAGGTACGCGCCGAGCTGTACCGGGCGCTCGGTCACCAGCGCGATCGTGGACAAGCCACTCGCGACCCCGGGTCGCTGACACGGCGCAGGGCGCTTGCGCGCGTTGCAACGAACCTGTTCCGAGCGCTAGTGTCACCGGTTCGTTGCAACAAGTAAGCAGATCTGGGCGTCTCCCCTCCAGAACGCTTCCGACGAAGGGGTGGCATGTCAGAGTTGGCGATCAGTACGCGGGGACTTCGCAAGACCTATCGGACCCGGCGCGGGCGCCGGATCGTTGCCGTCCAGGGGCTCGACCTGGATGTTCCGGTCGGAGGCGTGCACGGCTTCCTCGGGCCGAACGGGTCCGGCAAGACGACTTCGATCCGGATGCTGCTCGGCCTGGTCCGCGCGGACGCGGGCAGCATGACCGTCTTCGATCAGTCGGTGCCTGAGCACCTGCCGCAGGTGGTCGGCCGGGTCGGCGCGATCGTCGAGGCGCCGAAGTTCTTCCCGGCTTTCACCGGCCGGAAGAACCTGGAACTGCTCGCCGACGCGATCGGGACCCCGCGCAAGCGGGTCGACGAGGTGCTGGCCGAGACCTCGCTGGGTGAGCGCGGCAAGGACCGGTTCAAGAGCTACTCGCTCGGCATGAAGCAACGCCTGGCCATCGCGGCCACGCTGCTGAAAGAGCCCGACCTACTGATCTTCGACGAGCCGACGAACGGCCTCGACCCGGCCGGAATCCGGGAGATCCGCGAGACCATGCAGACGCTGGGGGAGCAGGGCCGGACAGTGCTGGTCAGCAGCCACATCCTGGCCGAGGTCGAGCAGGTCGCCGACACGGTCTCCATCATCGGTCATGGCAGGCTGCTTGCCTCCGGCACCGTTGCCGAGGTGATCGGCAGTACGACAGGGGGCACCGTGAAGGTCGCGGTAGATGACCTCGACGCAGCCGCCCGGGTACTCAAAGCGGCCGGCCTGACAGTACGTGCTGACGGCAACTACTTGCTGGTGGACGGTGCCAAGCAGCCATCCGACCTGACCAGACGCCTTGCCCATGAGGAGTTGTACGTATCCGAGCTGATCCCGGTCCGGGCGGACCTCGAGTCGGTCTTCCTGGAGCTCACCTCGGGCGAAGGACTGGACCAGACGGGAGCGACCCGGTGATCCGGCTGGCAGGAGTGGAGTCCCGCCGACTGTTCGCGCGCCGCCTGACGGTGATCGGCGTGGCCGCCGTACTGGTGATCACTGCCTTCCTGCTGTTCGCCACCTGGCGGGAGGCCCGGCCGCTGTCGGCGGCTCAACAGCAGCAGGCGCAGCAGCAGTTCGATCAGGCGCAGAAGGACTGGCAGTTGCACGGCGAGGAGTACAAGAAGCGGTGCGAGACCGACTGGAAGGCGCAGCCGGATCCCAAACCCGTCCTGGCCGACTTTTGCCAGGTCGTAGAGCCGAAGCTGGAGCAGTTCGGCAAGCCCAAGACCGTCTTCGCCGAGCTGATGCCGAACCTGTTGCTGGGTTCGTCGTACCTGCTCGCGTTCGCGGCCTTCGTGATCGGGGCGAGCTTCATCGGGGCCGAGTTCAGCAGTGGTGCGATCGGCAACTGGCTTACGTTCGAACCACGCCGGCTCCGGGTCTACGGCAGCAAGTTGGTCGCGGCGGCCCTCGGGATGGCGCCGCTCGCTGTGGTGGTGCTGGCAGTGCTGACCGCCGGCACCTGGCTGATCATCCGCCACTACGGAACTGTCGACAGTACGACGGGCAAGGTCTGGGGTGACCTGGCTGGTACGGCAGGCAGGTCGGTGGCGCTGACCGCAGGAACCGGAGCTCTGGGCGGAGTGGCCGCGCTGCTTCTACGGCATACGGCGGCGGCCATCGGGGTGGCGATGGGCTACCTCGTCCTGATCGAGGGTGTGTTCGGCGGTTTCCTGATGAAGTTCCAGCCGTGGCTGGCGAAGGCAAACTTCGACGCCTGGATCGCGCACGGGACCTCCTATTACGTGCAGGAGTGCCAGACGATGTCGGACGGGAACTACAACTGCAACTCGATTGAGAAGACGCTCTCGTTCGAGCATGGCGCGTGGTACCTGGGCATCTTCGCGGTGGTGCTGATCGCCGCCGGCGCGCTGGTATTCAACCGCCGCGACGTGAACTAGTGGGTTGAGACAGACGCCGGCCCCGGGTGGAAGAACCACCCGGGGCCGGCGTCGCGTCGTACAGGCCTGGGATCAGGCGGTGAGGCGCTCCTCGGTGGAAGTTGAGAACAGGTGCAGCTTGTCCGGCTCCGCCGCCAGGTGGATGGTCGAGCCCTTCTCGACCTTCATCCGGGCGTCGATCCGGGCGACGATCTGCTGGTGCTCGTTGTTGTGCTCGGCGGTGCCGTAGAGGAACG
>JAWWOY010000697.1:0-28847 GCA_033851195.1 Kribbellaceae bacterium
GTTGCACAACTCACAGGTCGAGCCTGGGCTCGGTGGCCTGGTGATGCGTCTGCTGGCTAAGAACCCGGCCGAGCGGCCTGCTTCCGTCGCCGAGATCGAGGGACTGCTCGACGGCGCGGCAGTAGCACCAGAGCCGGACAACCACACCCGCGTGCTTCCGTTGCTGGCTGAGTTCGGGGCAGCGGAGGAGCCGGAACCACCGCAACGCGCCGGCGTACCACCGCGGCGCGCCGGCGTACCGGCGTCGTACCGTCGGGTCGGCATAGCGGCGGTTGGGGTCCTGGCCCTCATCGCGGCCGCGGTGCTGCTTCGTAGCTCGATGTCGAACCCGGACGCGGCAGCCAGCCCGAGTCCGGCATTTGGGAGTACTCCGTCGGTTAAACCGTCTGCACAGGCCACCACATCCCGGCCGAGCACTACACCTAAGCCGACCCCGAGGAATACGCCGTCCAAACCGGCAACTACCCAGCCCATGGACCAGGCGACGGCCCTGAAGACCCTCGCTCAGTTGTTGCGCAACGGTTCCAATAGGAAGGGTTCAAAGGCAGCCAACGAGGCTGCGAGAGACCTGGACAAGGCCGTTCAGGCTCTAGCCGATGGCGACCCTGAACAGGCTGCCCAGAATGTAGGCGACGCTCAGGCACGTCTTGCGCAAGCGCAGCGCGACGGCAAGTGGCAGCCAAGCCCGGCAATAGTGGCGTTGCTCAAGCAACTCAGCTGGGCCGGGCCCGTGGATGGAGGCTAGTGATGTGTCTGGCGTTGCGGCGTGAGCCACGCGACGACAGTTGGGTGGTCGGGATCACAGCGGCCCGGTGCGTCGTGCCGCGATGCTGGGACGGCCATACTCGGCAGTAGGCACCCAGGGAAGGCAGTGGCGATGAGCAGGTTGCAGCAGACCGAGGGACTCACAGACGTCCAGGAGGAGATCCTGAAGACGGTCCGGGCGTTCGTCGAGGCCGAGATCCTCCCCGTCGCCACCGAGCTGGAACACAAGGACGAGTACCCCACCGAGATCGTCGAGGGGCTCAAGGAACTCGGCCTGTTCGGCCTGATGATCCCGGAGGAGTACGGCGGCCTGGGCGAGTCGCTGCTCACCTACGCCTTGTGCGTCGAGGAGATCGCCCGCGGCTGGATGAGCGTGTCTGGCATCATCAACACCCACTTCATCGTGGCGTACATGCTGTTGCAGCACGGCACCGACGAGCAGAAGCAGAAGTACCTGCCGCGGATGGCGACCGGCGACGTACGGGGTGCGTTCTCGATGTCCGAGCCGGGCTGTGGTTCCGACGTCGCTGCCATCAAGACCAAGGCAACCAAGAACGGCGAGAGCTACACGATCAACGGCCAGAAGATGTGGCTCACCAACGGCGGTACCGCCAACCTGGTCGCCGTGCTGGTGAGGACCGATGAGGGCGTCGAAGACACAGCGTCGGTCTACCGCCGCATGTCCACCTTCCTGGTGGACAAGGAACCAGGCTTCGGCGAGGTCGACAAGGGGCTGACCGTGCCCGGCAAGATCGAGAAGATGGGCTACAAGGGCGTCGACACGACCGAGTTGATCTTCGACGGTTACCAGATCGGCGCGGAGCAGATCCTGGGCGGTGTACCGGGCAAGGGTTTCTACCAGATGATGGACGGCGTCGAGGTCGGTCGCGTGAACGTGGCCGCGCGCGGCTGTGGGGTGGCCAGGCGCGCATTCGAGCTCGGCATCTCCTATGCCCAGCAGCGGGAGACGTTCGGCAAGAAGATCGCCGAGCACCAGGCGGTGCTGTTCCGGCTGGCCGACATGGCCGTCAAGGTCGAGGCCGCGCACGAACTGATGGTGAAGGCCGCCCGGAAGAAGGACGCCGGCTCCCGCAACGACTTCGAGGCCGGGGTGGCCAAGTACCTGGCCAGTGAGTACTGCTCGCAGGTGGTGGAGGACTCGTTCCGCATCCATGGCGGTTACGGCTTCTCCAAGGAGTATGAGATCGAGCGGCTCTACCGCGAGGCCCCGATGCTGTTGATCGGGGAGGGGACGGCCGATATCCAGCGGATGATCATCGGCCGACGCCTCCTCGAGGACTACAAGCTCTGAGCCGGCCGGCGGGGAGGGTTGCGGGGGCAGCGCACTGTCTCGCCATCACGGCAGAGCATCGCATGCTGCAGGTCGCGCAGACCGGCTGATGGTTCCACTCCCAGCTGGTCCCGCAAGGTAGTGGCGGCGTCGGACCAGGTACGGAAGGCGCCGTCGCCAGCGCTGCTTTCAATCACCCATCTTTCTTCCCTTCAGTGGGCGACCAGCCAGGCTGAATCACTAGGCGGTGGTCTGGTTGAGAGGCGGTGGAACCCTGGCAGGCTGTGGGCTGCGCGTGCTGCCGGAACCACTGCCCGAACCATGGCCGGAGAGCAGCCAGATACCCAGCTGGGTGACCTCATGCCGGACGGATGCGCCGGCCCGGCGGGTGGTGATCAGCCCGGCCTCGCGGAGCACGGTCGCCTGGTGGCTCGCCGCGGCCGGAGAGATCCTGCAGCGGCGCGCCAGTTCGGTCGTCGTACAGCCGGAGACGGCGGCCTCCAAGGCGGCGGCCCGGGTGGATCCGAGCAGCGAACCCAGCGCGTCGGTCCCTGAAGCGGCCTCGACCGTCGACTGCCGCAGGATGCCCGGCGCGTGCTGGATCGGGTAGACCAGGATCGGCTTCAGTTCCGGGTCGCGCAGCTTGGTCGGGACCTTCCAGCAGAAGGCGGACGGCTGCAACTCGATGCCGCGTCCGTCCAGATAGAGATCACGGTCTCGCATGTCCAGCACCTGCAGCACCGGGGCCACCCACCGGACCCGGGGGTGCAGCGTCGACAGCAGGCGGTCCACGCCGTGCCGGCCCAGCGCCTCGCCGCGGTGCGCGTGGTCGGCCGAGACGTGGGTGCCGATCGACTTCCAGTACGGCGCGATGGCGATGTCGTGGTAGCTGCGGATCGCCCGGCCAAGCTTGCGCAACGACGCCCGGTCGCCCTGGGCCAGTTCGCGGGTCCACGGCGAGGCGGGCCGGTACTTGCTCAGCATGTCGAGCTGGCTGCGGATCTGCTGGCGGGGTGTCGACAGGGCCAGCTCGAGGGCGCTGTCGAAGTCCGGCGCCGACTCGGCCGGGGTGAGGAAGTCGGGGGAGTAGCCCTTGGGCGGGGTCAGCTCGAGCAACAGCCGCATCTGGTCCGGTGCCACCTTCGTGCGGACATGGCGGCGCCAGTCCTCGAACACCAGCCGGCCGTCCTGGTGCTGCAGCATGTGCAGGCTGAGGAGGATCTCCCACAGCGGCGCCGGCTTGGTGGAGAGGGTGGTCCGCGCCAAATCTCGCGGGGTGAAGTGAATGCGTAGCACGAAGCCCTCCCGTTTCGGATCGACGCTAGCGTCGGTCGCAGGGTGTGGCAGATCGCTGACCCACGCGATGCGCAGCAGTGAACCAGGTGTTTCAGAGCCTGCACAAGCGTTTGAAGCCCAGCCAGGGTCAGCAGTGGCGGCCATGGCATCTGGTTGCCAACTCACGACGCCGACGGCCTGGATGGTCAAAAGATGACGGCCAGGACCAGCAGATCGTGTCAGAGCCAGTGGTTGCGTTTGAACAGCCGGTACAGCACCCCGCAGGCGGTCGCCATCATGCCGAGCACGATGAAGTAGCCGTACTTCCACCTGAGCTCCGGCATCTGGTCGAAGTTCATCCCGTAGATGCCGGCGATCAACGTCGGTACCGCGAAAATTGTGACCAGTGCGGAGATCCGGCGCATGTCCTCGTTCTCCGCCACCTGCACCTGGGCCAGACCGGCCTGCAGGATCGAGCTGAGCAGTTCGTCGAACGAGACCACCTGCTCCTTGACCCGGAGCAAGTGGTCCTCCACATCGCGGAAGTAGTGCCTGGTCTCGTCGGCGATCACCGGGTGCTGGCCGGTCGCCAGTACGCGCATCGGTCCGGTCAGCGGCGCGACCGCCCGCTTCAGCTCGAGCACCTCGCGCTTCAGTTGGTAGACCCGCTCGATGTTGCGCCAGCCGCCCGGGCTGAATATCTCGATCTCGATCTGGTCGATATCGCCCTGGACCTGGTCCGTGACCTCCAGGTAGCTGTCCACCACATGGTCGGCGATCGCATGCAGGACGCCGCCTGGGCCGGCCGCCAGCCGCTTCGGTTCCTTCTCCAGGTTCTGCCGCAGACCGGCCAGCTCACCGTGGTCGCCGTGCCGGACGGTGATCACGAAGCCGGGGCCGCAGAAGACCATCACCTCACCTGACTCGACCACTTCAGAGGTCGCCGTCAGGGAGCCGTGCGGGACATACCGGACCGTCTTGAGCACCGCGAAGAGCGTGTCGCCGTACTGCTCGAGCTTGGGCCGTTGGTGTGCCTCGGTCGCGTCCTCCAGTGCCAGCGGGTGCAGCCCGAACTCCGTGCCGATGACTTTCAGCTGCTGCTCGTTCGGCTGGAACAGCCCGATCCAGACGAAACCGTCACCGCGGCGCGCCCGGTTCAGCGCGTCGACGTACGAGCCGATGCCCTCGCTCCGACGGCCGTCGCGGTAGAAAGCCCAGTCGATCAGGGTGCCGCCGAGCTTGCCGCTGCCGGCGAGGTCGACCGGTGGGCCGGCCGCGCTGCGCCGGGCGAACACCCGTCCGACGCGCCGTGTCGCGCTCATCTCCGACCTCCCTCCAGCCATCAGCGCGAGGCTATCAACGTGCCGTCACCATGCGTCGGCAATGATGGACGTAAGCGCAAGTGGAGAGGAACGACGATGACCACGCAAGGGATGCCTTCGATGGACGCGAGGCCGACCGGTCTCCCGATCGGTTCTTACGACACCTATCGGGAAGCGCAGCGGGCGGTCGACTACCTCTCGGACGAGAAGTTCCCGGTCGAGCACACCACTATCGTCGGCAACAACCTGCGTCAGGTGGAGAAGATCACCGGCCGGCTGACCTGGGGGAAGGCGATCACCGCGGGTCTGGCCAGCGGAGCGTGGTTCGGGCTGTTCGTCGGCGTCCTGCTCGGGATCTTCACCACCAGCGGTGGCTGGCTGGCGGCGCTGATCACCGGTGTGGTGCTCGGCTCCCTGTTCGGGATGACGTTCGGGGCGATCGGCTACGGCCAGCTCCGGGGCCGCCGCGACTTCACCTCCCGGACGTCGGTGGTCGCGACCTCGTACGACGTGCTCTGCGACCACAAGTACGCCGAGGAGGCCCGCAACCACCTGGCCAAGCTGGCGCTCAAGGGCGAGGTCGCGCCGCGGCTCCAGCAGACCCCGATCCAGCAGACCGCGATCCAGCAGACCCCGATCCAGCAGACCCAGATTCATCACACCCAGGCGCAGCCGCCGCGGCGCGACTGACCCGCACCGCCCGTACGACGCATCCGCCGCGCGGGTGATCCGTCGTACGGGCAAGCCTGCGTGTGGTCGTCCCGCGGGTGAGGAACCCCACGTGCTGTGGGACTGCCGCTGCGGCGCTGGGTTCGGCAGCATGGTCGGCAAACGGGAGCGCCACAGGAGGTCTGATGCAGTTCGGACGCAGTTATGAGGAGTTCGAGGTCGGTGCCGTCTACAAGCATTGGCCCGGCAAGACGGTGACCGAGTACGACGACCACTTGTTCTGCCTACTCACCATGAACCACCACCCGCTGCACCTGGACACCAACTACGCGGAGCAGACCACCCAGTTCAAGCAGAACGTTGTAGTCGGCAACTACATCTACTCGCTGCTGCTAGGCATGTCCGTCCCGGACGTCAGCGGCAAGGCGATCGCCAACCTGGAGATCGAGTCGCTGCGGCATGTCGCCCCGACCTTCCACGGCGACACGATCTACGGCGAGACCACCGTGCTGGACAAGTGGGAGTCCAAGTCCAAGGACGACCGGGGTGTCGTCTACGTCGAGACCAAGGGCTACAAGCAGGACGGCACCCTGGTCTGCATCTTCAAACGCAAGGTGATGGTCCCCAAGAACTCCTACCTGGAAGCCCGAGGCGGCGAGCAGCCCGGCCGCCCCACCCTGATCGAGCCACCCACCAAGAACTGACCTGCCCGAGCCGCCCACCAAGAACGCCGACCACCACCGCCCCAACCCGCAGCACAGCCCGGGCTGCAACCTCCCGTGCCGACTTGCCGCGGTTTGTCCCACTTCCCGCATCGACTTGCCGTATTTTTCGACGAAAACCAGCGTGTCGGAACGGTAAGTGGGCGCGTTCTCGGAGTGTCGGAACGGGAAGTGGCTGGCCGGTACCCCCCCGGGCACGCGGTCGATACCAGCCCGGGTCCTCGGGATCGCCCGGCTCCGGCCCCGGGTGGACGCCCGCCGGTCCGTGAGCCGTCGTATGGGCTCGGCCGCCCGGGGCAGGCCGATTAGTGGCTGGCCGGTACACGAGGTGGAGCGACGACGTCGACCTTTGTGCACGGCTCAGTCATTCCAAGCCCGCGCCAACGGCTGGACGGTGCACAAAGATCAGCGACGACGTCGCCTTTGTGCATGGCCCAGGCAACCCAGGCCGGGGTCAGCGGCTGAGCCGTGCACAAGGGCGGACGGGAGCGCGCTGACCTTCCTGAGCGACGACCTCGCCTTTGTGCATGGCCCAGGCAACCCAGGCCGGGATCAACGGCTGAGCCGTGCACAAAGGCCAACGGAGCGCGATGGCCAGCTGCCCTCATGCCCGTCAAGCCAACCCCGCCACGGTGCACCGACCGCTTGAATCCGCCCGACGAGACCATCGTGTCGATACGGGAGGTGCACGGCGCCGGCGTGTCGATACGGGGAGTAGGCCCGCCCGTCCGCGGGGATGTCGAGCCTGTCGTTGATCAGGATGCCCGGCTGCAAGTCTCGCACCATCGCCATCAGTTCCTCGGACCGCCAGTCGTCGCGGCCCTTGCCGGCCGGCCGTACCGCGGCGGTCATGGCAACGCTCCTCGGATTCTCTGGAGGTTCAGGTTCCACCTTAGGAGGCGGTCAGCCTCGACGCGGATGGAATTCCACCAGAACCGCGGACGGCATCGGCAGAGTCACCTCGAGTGCTGAGCCGTCCCACTCCAGCGGAGTACTGACCAGCTCGCTACGGACGCCCAGTTCGCGCCATTGCTGATCGGACGCCGGCCAGTCGCCGATGCCGAGCTCGGCTGCGGCTGCGGTCAGGTCACCCACGCCCACGGCCAAAGTGGTCGCCGCCGCCTGCCAGGACGGATCCAGCCCGGGCAGCTCCAGCCGCACGGTACGTGTTAGCTCCGGCGAGCCCGCGGCCTTGGTCTGGTCCAGCGTCAGGTTCCACACCAGCACGGCCAGGCGGTCCCGGTCACGCGAGGCCCAGGCCTCCACCAGACTTCCGGCGCCGTCGCCCTCGAGCGTCACCGGCAGTTCGACCGGTCCCAGCCGGCTCAGCAGGGTGAGTGCGTGGAACCGGGGTTTGGCGAGACCGCCGACGGTCTGTAGCCCGAACCCACCGTGCAGCAGCCGGGGCGGCCGACCGAGCTCCTCGAAATGGTCCGATGCGACCCAGTACGCGAGCGCGTCCACCCGCCCGGCGGCGGACTTCATCCCGCGGAGCAGGAAGATCCCGGAGAACACCGAGTCGCTCAACGGGTTGAAGTGCGTCGGTGTGACCCCCCATTCGGTCCACAGGATCCTCGCGTCGCCGAACCCGTGCCGATCCAGCGAAGCCTGTACGTCGAGCGGCGGGCTGCCGTAGGTGTGAGTGGACACGAAGTCGACGGCTGAACCGGACGACGCCGCGTGGGCCAGTAGATCGTCCACCCAGCCTGCCGCCGCCGAGGATGGACCACCGACGGCCAGGCGTGGATCGACCGCCTTCACGGCCGCGGCGGTCACGTCGTACAGGTGGAGCCACTCAGCCTTGGTGCCGGACCAGAAGACTTCCAGGTTGGCCTCGTTCCAGACCTCGAAATCCCAGGTCAGCACCTCCTCCAGGCTGTACCGGTCGACCAGGTGCTTGACCAGCCGCCGAACCAGCGAGGCCCAGCGGGAGTAGTCCCGCGGCGGCGAGATGATCGCGCCGTACTCGAAGACGGTCCGCGAGGGGTCGCTCGCGAGGTCGCGCGGCATGAAGCCGAGTTCGACGACCGGCCGCAGCCCGATGCCGAGCAGCCGGTCGTAGATCTCGTCGACCACCGAGAAGTCGTACACCGGCTCGCCGTCGACCTCGGTGTAGACGCGGGTGTCGTCGTGGAAGATCGCGTGCGCTCGGACCGTCCGGACACCGAGTTCGTCGTGCATCCGGCGCAGCGCCTGCTCGAGTTCGGCGCCGATCTCACGGCCGCCGGTGAGGTCCTTGCAGAGCAACTGGCTGAGCCGTTCGCTCCCGACCATCGGCACCCACGGTCGGGGCAATTCGATGCCTTCAGCAACAGTATCCACCGCCAGACGCACGGTCGGCGCTGTGCCGTCAGCGACCAGTGGAGTCGCCTCGACAATCGTGCCGGCACGACCCGTCACCGTCACCTCGGGAACGCTCGCCACCGCATACCGGTACGTCGTACCGGGGGTGCAGGTGGTGTCGACGTACGGCGGGGACGGCACGGACAGCACGTCGCCGCTGTGGTGGTCCACCGGCTGCAGATCCTCGCCGGTCCCTCGCAGGATCAAGTAGCCGACAGCGCCAGCCACGGGAGACCAGTCGATCGTCACCTGCCCGACCCCGCCGACCGCCGTCACGTCCGACGGCGGGTCAAGGTCGGGTAGGCCCAGCTCGCGCGACTCGTCGCTGCGAACCGCGATCCGCTGATCCCAGTCGGCCTTAGCGTCTTTCTTCATCCTCTTCCTTTCGAGGTTTCCACAAGCATTGCGTCCGAAGAACCTTGCGCTATAGCCCAAGGTTCTTCGGACGTAAGCGAGTCAGTCGAGGCCGGCGCCGAACTCTTCCATGGCGATCAGGGGGCGGATGGTGCGCTCGATGGCGCCGCGGCTGAAGTTGCGGCGGATCAGGTCACCGGCGAAGACGTTGCCGATGGCACCCATCACCATGGCCTGGTCCAGCGACAGGTAGCGCTTGGCGATCAGGCCGGACCGGACCGCGACGGAGTCATAGAAACCGCCGCCTCCGTAGGCCAACAGGTGGGTCTCGATCCGGGACAGGTTCTCGATGGCCTGCCGCGGCGCGTACTGCATGGCCAGGAAGGACGCGTGTGGGGTGACGACACCGTCCCCGAAGGTGGGCGTCGGGTTGGTGCCTACACGGCAGCCGTCGAAGCCACGGTCGTAGTTGGTGCCCTCCAGGTCCGACGGATAGCCGGCCGGGTCCATCCCGATCGCGTCGACGCCATAGACGGAGTACCCGCCGCGCGGGTTGCTGGCGGGGGAGAAGCCCCAGTAGCCGTAGCCCGCCTCGTCCAGCCCGTGCTCCAGGTGCGCCCGCACGGTCAGCGGGTGGTTCGTACCCCAACTGCGCGGTGCCCAGGTCGCCTCCGGCACGAACAGGTCCGGCATCAGCGCCTCGAACATGTCGCCACCCCACGACGGCACGATCCGCATCCCCCGGTAGGAGAACGCGCCCTCGAACACGTCGATCCCGAGGTACGTCCGGTGTACGCCGACCGCCTTCTGCTCCAGCCAGGACCAATCGCACGTGTCCGGGAACACCCGCTGGGTGGCGAAGAAGTGCGCGGGCGGGATCTCCCCCCTCGAGATCCCGATGTACGACGCGATGCGGGGCTCGGTGTTGCAGGTGTCGTAGTGGAACTTGCGGTAATACACGTCGGGTCCGACGCCGGCGTGGTTGCCCTTGTCGGTCGCCTCGTCCGGCGGTGGCGTCACGAAGAAGCCACCCCGCAGCAGCCCGGCCGCGACGCCAGGACGGGCCGCGGGGTTGTAGTAGTAGGCGAAGTTCATCTTGTCCAGCAGCGAATCCGCCAGCCCGCGGGCGCGCGGCTCGGCGTTGCGAACCACCATCAGCGCGGCGGCGAACCAGCCGTTGTCCACGCTGGACACGAACGGCGTAATCGCCCTGGTGCCGTCCGGGTCGGTGGTGCGAACCGCACCCGTGGCCTCGTCGTACCAGTTGAAGTACATCCCGCTGGGATCGTGATGGTCGATCTGGGACATCGTGGTGAGCGTCTGGGTGATCCGCCGCAGCGATTCAGCCGCTGAGATGATGCCGAGCTCACGGGCGACGACCGTGCTCCACAGGTAGCCGCCGATGTTCGTCGGGGAGGTGTAGTTGCTCCGCACCGGGCTTGTGACCGAGGCGCCGATGTTGTCCGCAGGCAACCCGGTGTGCTCGTCCGTCATCGCAACCAGGCTCTTCCAGGTGTCCCGCGCCCACCTTCGCGCCGTCGCCACGTCGCTCTGCCCGGGCTGCCACCCCCCACGAAGCAGCTTGCCGGGGTCAGCAGAACCCGCGCTGGCTTGTGGGGCTTGGGCCCAGGCGGCGTTGCCCAGCGTCGTACCGGCTAGTGCGGTGACGGCTCCGGCGGCTAGTAGGTTGCGGCGGCTGAGGATGGCGGTCATCTGCATCTCCAATGCGGGTTATTTGAGTCCGGTGATCGCGATGCCCTTGGTGACGTGGCGCTGGAAGGCCAGGAACATCACCAGCACCGGTACTACGACGACCACGGCACCGGCCATCAGCAGGCCGAAGTGCTGGGCGTTCTGTCCGGTCGAGTACAGGGCGAGCGCGACCGGCAGGGTGTACTTGTCCTCGGTCTGGGCGATCACCAGTGGCCAGAGGAAGTTGTTCCAGGAGCCGAGGAAAGTGAGGATCCCCAGCGTGGCCAGGGCTGGCCGGCACAGTGGGAGCATGATCCGGGCAAAGATGCCGAGTTCGCTGGTGCCGTCGACCCGGCCGGCGTCCAGCAGGTCATCGGGCAGCCCGGCGAAGAACTGCCGCATCAGGAAGACGCCGAACGGCGATACCAGGAACGGCAGGATCAACCCAGGGTAGGTGTTCGCCAGTCCGGCGTTGGTGACGAGCACGAACAGCGGCACGAAGGTGACCATGCCGGGCACCATCAGCGTGCCGAGTACCAGCACGAACAGCACCGACCGGCCTTTGAAACGCAGCTTGGCCAGGGCGTAGCCGAGCATCGAGCAAAAGATCAGGTTGCCTGCCGTCACGACCAGCGCGACCAGCGTCGAGTTGAAGAAGTAGTGCGGGAAGTTCGCCTTGCCGAACAGTTCGGAGTAGTTCCCGGTGGTCGGGTCGGCGGGCAACCAGGTCGGCGGCACGCGGAGCAGTTCGCCGTCGGTCTTGAAGCTGCCGAGCAGCATCCACACGAACGGCGCGGCCACCGCGACCAGCATTGCGGCCGCGATCAGGTAGATCCACCATGTCGACGATGTCCGGCGCATCACTTCTCCCTCAGGACTTTGAACTGGAGGAAGGTCATCACGGCGATGACAACGAACAGGATGTAGCTCATCGACGCGGCCAGCGAGTAATTGCCGAAGCCGAATTGCTGATACGTGTACATCGAGACCGACATGGTGCTGTTCAGCGGACCACCCTGGGTCATCACGAACGGCTCCTCGAAGAACTGCAGGTAGCCGATCCCGGTGACGACGCTGATGAACAGCACGGTCGGCCGTAGCAACGGCAGGATCAGGTAGCGGAACCGCTGCCACGCCCCGGCGCCGTCCAGCTGACCCGCTTCCTCGACGGTCTGCGGGATGCCCTGCAGACCGGCGAGGAAGATGATCATCGCGGAGCCGAAGTTGCGCCAGACCGCCATCATGATCAGGGACGGCATCGCCCAGGTCTTCGACGCGAGCCAGTTCGGCCCGTGGATGCCGAGCCAGGACAGCACGGTGTTCACCAGCCCGGAGTCGGGCGCGAGCACGAACCGCCAGATCACCGCGACCGCGACGATCGACGTCACCACCGGCAGGTAGTAGCCGACCCGGAACAAGCTCTGGAACCGCTTCACACCCCGGTCCAGCAGCACCGCCGCCGCCAGCGCCACGACCAAAGTCAGCGGCACCCCGATCACCACGAAGTACGCCGTGTTGAACGCGGCCTTGCGGAAGGTGGCGTCGGACAAAGCCTTCACGTAGTTGTCGAAGCCGACCCCGTTCACCGCGAACGGCGTACGGAGGTCACGTTGCTTGAGGTCGGTGAAGCTCATCCCCAGCGAGCCCAGCACCGGCCCCGCCGTGAAGGCGCAGAAGAGCACCAGGAACGGCAGCGCCAGCACCCAAGCCGCTATGGTCTCGCGGCGCGTTGATCTCATCGAAATCAGCTACCGGTGCCGATCGACGAGGCTTTGGCCTGGATCGCCTTGGCAGTGTCGGCAGGGGACTGCCCGGCCTTGGCCATCTTCTCCACCTCGGTGTCGAAGGCCGTGGCGACCTGCTCCCAGTTCACGATGGCCGGCGGCGCCTTGGCATCGTCCAGTTGCTTGCCGAACACCGGCAGCAGCGGGTCACCGGAGATGCTGGGGTCGTCCCACGCGCTCTTCACCGCAGGCAGGTCGGCGGACAGCTTGAACCACTCGGCCTGGGTCTTCGCGTCGGACAGGAACTTGACCAGCTTCCAGGCGCTGTCCTTGTTCTTGCCGTTCTTGAAGACGACGAAGTTGCTGCCACCCACGAACGAGGTGGCGGTCTTGTTCTTCGGGATCTGGAAAACACCGATATTCGGCTTGATCGCGTCGCCGCCGAGCTTGGCGACCGACCCTGCCATCCACGGGCCGGAGATGAACATCGGCACTTGGCCGTTCGCGAACTGGGCCTCGGTCTGGTTCGGCGGCAGGTCGGTGCCGGCCAGCTTGTCGGTGAAGAAGCTTTGGTAGTAGCTCAGCCCCGCCTGCATCTCCGGCGTGTCGAAGGTGAACTCCTTGTCGCTGTTCTTGGTGATCGACGCACCGGCAGACCACGCGAAGGGCATCACCGTCTGCCAGGAACCCGTTCCACCCGGCTGCAGGTTGATGCCGTACTTGGCGCCCGCCTTGTCCTTCATCGCCTTGGCCATCGCCTTCAGGCCGTCCCAGTCGGTCGGCGGCGTGGTGATGCCGGCCTTGGCCGCCAGATCCTTGCGGTAGTACACCAGCCGCGTCTCGACGTACCAGGGGACGCCGTAGTTGGTGCCGCCGACCTTCGTAGTGTCCAGCGCGCCGGGGAAGAACGACGCCGGGTCGATCCCGGAGGGCGTCGGGTCCAGCGCGCCGAGATTGGCGAACTCACCCATCCAGGTGGTGCCGACCATGGCCGCGTCCGGCAAGGACTGCGCGGTGATCGCCGTGGTGAACTTGTTGTGCGCGGCGTCCCAAGGGATCGGCGTGACGTGCACCTTGACGCCGGGGTTGGCATCCTCGAAGGACTTGGTCAGCTTCGGCAGGTTCTCACCCTCGGTGCCCATCGCCCAGACAGTCAGCTCGCCGGTGGCGGGACCGTCACTGATGTTGGTCGTTGCCTTCGGCGCCGAGTCGGGGGTGTTCGCGGAGCGGCCGCAGCCGGTCAGCGCCAGGGCGCCCGCGGTCAGTGCCGCGCCGCCTGCCACAAGTCGTCGCCGGGTGGTCTGGGTGAACATGTTTTCTCCTCAGCCGGTCTTCGTTGCTGTTGCTGAATCCCCCGGTTTGGCGGTTCCGCAGCTCTCCCGCAGGACGAGCTGAGTCGCCAGTACGTCGTTGCGTGCGCGGGTGCGCTCGCCGGTGATGCGTTCATGCAGTCTTTGCGCGGCCAGCCGGCCCAACTCGGCCATCGGCTGCCGCACAGTCGTCAACCCGGGCGACACATACCGCGCCGCCATCACGTCGTCCCAACCCGTGACGACCACCTCACCCGGTACGTCGGCCCCGCCGCCGCGCAGGACTGTCAGGGCCGCCAGCGCGAGTTCGTCGTTGGCGCAGACCAGGCCATCCGCTTTGTCGGTGGCGCCGAGCCACTGCTGGGCCACGGCCGCCCCTGCGTCCTCTGTCAACGGGACCCGCTCAGGCTTCGGTACGGCGAGGCCGTGGCTTAGGTGGGCTGCGGAGAAGCCCGCGTAGCGCTCGGAGACGTCGTACGAGCTGGCGGGGTCACCGACGAAGAGCAAGTGGTGGCGGCCGTGGTCGAGCAGGCGGCCGGTCAGGTGTTCGGCGCTGCCGGCGCTCTCACTGCGGATGGAGTCGCAGCCGGTCATCGGGGGATGAGCGATCAGTACGACGGGGACGTTGGCGCGGCGCAGTCCCAGTACCGCCTCCAGGTCGAGAGCGTTGCCGTGCACAACTATCCCGTCGACACGTCCGGCCAGGTCGCGCAGGCCGCGACCGGCATCCGAGTTGCCGTGCGTGACGGTGATGATGACGCTTTGGCCGTGCTCTCCGGCCCAGCGCTCGTAGCCCATCAGCAGATCACCGTAGAACGGGCCGGCCAGGTCGGGCAGGACTAGCCCATGTGCTTCATGTCGCTGGACGGCAAGGCTGCGAGCTGCCCTCAGCGGTACGTAGTTCAGCTCGCGCGCCGCGTTGTCGACCCGCTGCCGCGCCTTCTCCGACACCGGTCCGGTCCCTTGCAGGACACGCGAAACCGTCGCGATCGACAGCTTCGCCAGCGCCGCGACATCGTAGATGGTCGCGGGCCGGTCAGTGGGTCCGGCAGGCATGGGGCGGGTCCTCCAACTACAGAATGGAAGCGCTTACAGTTTGCGACCCTGCCCTGTCCGGCCCGATCGGTCAATACCTCGCGCCGCACTAAGTGCCCCGTGTTGGTCGCTCTTTTGCAAGGCCTCGTCGCCGGTCAGGTCAGGTGGGTCGGCTTGATGCGGGCTGCTGGGGCCTCGTGCGTGAGTGGTGTTCGCGAAGTGCAGCCCAGGCGGTGACTATCCGACCTGCAGCTTCGGCCCGCGTTCCGGCAAGCATCCGCCACTTGCGGCAAACCATCGACAGGGGCATCGCGGAGGTCGATGGTTGACGTAGAGGGAACGTTCCACTGGGAGGGCGGACATGACAAATCTCAGCCTCAACCTCACCGAGTCGGCCAGCACCTTCGCGGACCGCACGGCGATCCGGATGGACGACTACCGACTCACTTACGGGGCTCTCGACGACGCCGCGCGCCGGGTGGTGACGTTGCTGCGTGATCGCGGTCTGCGGCCCGGTGACCGGGTCGGGCTGATGCTGCCGAACGTGCCGGCGTTCGCGATGGCGTACTACGGCGCGTTGCGCGCCGATGCCGTCGTGGTGCCGATGAACCCGCTGCTCAAGCAGCGTGAGGTGGAGTACTACCTGGGCGACTCCGGTGCGAAGCTCCTGTTCGCCTGGCACGAGTTCGCGGCCGAGGCCGAGGTCGGCGCGAAGGCGGCCAAAGCAGACTTCGTAGCTGTCGCACCGGGCGAGTTCGAGCAGCTGGTCGCGTCGTACGAGCCGGCCGCCGATCCGGTCAGCCGCGGCGACCTCGACACGGCGGTAATCCTTTATACATCCGGCACGACTGGTAAGCCGAAGGGCGCGGAGCTCACCCACGCGGGCCTGGACGCGAACCAGGCGGTCACCGCCCGGACATTGATCCAGATCGGGCCGGACGACGTGGTGATGGGCTGCCTGCCGCTGTTCCACGTGTTCGGGATGGGCTGCGGGATGAACGCCAGCATTGCCAACGGCGCCACCCTCACGCTGATCCAGCGGTTCGACCCGGCCAAGGCCCTGCGCGTGATCGAGCGCGACCGGGTGACCGTGTTCGAGGGCGTCCCTACCATGTACTCCGCGATGCTGGGTGTGCCGGACCGGACGTCGTACGACGTGTCGACCTTGCGCACCTGTGTAGCTGGGGGTGCCGCCCTGCCGGTGGAGGTGCTGCGTGGGTTCGAGGAGGTGTTCGGCTGCATCGTCTTGGAGGGCTACGGGTTGTCGGAGTCGTCGCCGGTGGCGTCGTTCAACCACCCGAACGCCGTGCGCAAGCCCGGATCGATCGGCACGCCCATCGAGGGTGTCCGGATGCGGCTGGTCGACGAGCGCGGCGCGCCCGTCGGTGCGGGTGAGGTCGGCGAGATCCAGATCAGCGGCCACAACGTGATGAAGGGCTACTGGAACAAGCCCGAGGCCACCGCGGCCACGATCACCCCCGACGGCTGGCTGAGCACCGGCGACCTGGCGCGACAGGACGAGGACGGCTTCTACTTCATCGTCGACCGGAAGAAGGCCCTGTTGATCCGCGGCGGCTACAACGTCTACCCGCGTGAGGTCGAGGAGGTGCTGTACGAGCACCCGGCGGTCTCCGAGGCTGCCGTGGTGGGTATCCCGCACCCGTCGCTGGGCGAGGAGATCGGCGCCGCGGTCGTGTTGAGGGCCGGCCAGACGGTCACGCCCGATGAGTTGCGCGCTTTCGTCAAGAAGCGGATCGCGGCGTACAAGTATCCACGTGCTGTCTGGATCGTGTACTCGCTTCCGAAGGGCCCGACGGGCAAGATCCTGCGCCGCGAGGTCGAGATCCCGGAAGGACTGGTGCGATGACGACCAGCCGTGAGCAGGCCGGCGCCGACGAGCTCGCCGAACCGCTGGACTTCATGCTGACAGCGGCGGCCACCGGCCCGCTGCGCCGGTTCCTGCCGAACTCCTCCTGGGTGCGGATGGCGACCAACCTCGCCGCCCGACCGGGCACGGCGACCCGCCGCGCGACCGACCTCGCCGGCGAGCTCGGCAGGATCGCGGTCGGGCACAGCGGGCGGGCGCCGTCGAAGCGGGACCGGCGGTTCGCCGACCCGGCCTGGACCCACAACCCGCTGCTGCGGCGGCTGGTGCAGGCATACCTGGCTGCAGAGGAGACCGCCGGGACGCTGACCAAGGATTCGCAACTCGGCTGGCGTGACAACGAGCGGATGACGTTCGTGGTCGACAACGTCGTGGAGGCGCTTGCCCCGAGCAACAATCCGCTGGTGAGCCCGGTGGCGTTGAAGGCGCTGATCGACACCGGAGGACTGAGCTCCGTTGCCGGCGTCCGCAACCTGGTGCGCGACCTGTCCAGTCCGCCTCGGGTGCCGAGCATGATCGACCCGAAAGCGTTCACGGTCGGCGAGACTCTGGCCACCACCGCCGGAGCTGTGGTGTTGCGCACCGCGGTGCTCGAGCTGATCCAGTACGCGCCGCAGACGCCGAAGGTGCGCACGATGCCACTGCTTATCGTGCCGCCGGTGATCAACAAGTTCTACATCGTCGACCTAGCGCCCGGTCGCAGCCTGGTGGAGTACTTCCTGCAGCAAGGCATCCAGGTGTTCACGATCTCCTGGCGCAATCCCGACGCCCGGCACAGCGAGTGGGCCATGGACACCTACGGTCAGGAGATCATCGGCGCGATGGACGCGATGCAGCGGATCTGCCAGACGGATGCGATCAGCCTGTTCGCCACCTGCTCCGGTGGCATCCTCGCCTCGATGGTCATGTCGTACCTGGCCGACCGGGGCGAAGTGGATCGGGTCCCTGCGTTCGCCCTGGCGGTGACCGTCCTGGACCAGAGCCGAGCCGGGCTGGCGTCGGCCGTCGCGGACGAGCGACTCGCCGCCGCGGCGATCGCGTCCTCGGCCTCGAAGGGCTATCTCGACGGGCGCGCGCTGGCCGAGGTCTTTGCCTGGCTGCGGCCCACGGACCTGATCTGGAACTACTGGATCAACAACTATCTGCAGGGCCGCCGGCCGCCGGCGTTCGACGTGCTGTCCTGGAACGCCGACACGACCCGGATGACGGCCGCGCTGCACCGCGACTTCGTCGAGCTCGGGATGACGAACGCGCTGACCAAGCCGGGTGCCGCGAAGATTCTCGGGTCAGCGGTCGACTTCGGCAAGGTCGGCACACCGTCGTACCTGATCGCCGGGATCACCGACCACATCTGCCCGTGGCAGTCCTGTTACCGCAGCACCCAGCTGCTCGGTGGCGACAGCCGGTTCGTGCTCTCCACCAGCGGACACATCGCGTCGATGGTCAACCCGCCGGGCAACCCGAAGGCCACCTTCCAGGTCAACGAGGAGAACCCGCCGGACGCGGCGGAGTGGCTGCGCACCGCGACCACCGTGCAGGGCACCTGGTGGCCGGACTATGTCGAATGGCTCGGCGAACGCGCCGGCCGGCAAAAGGATGCCCCGGTCAGCATTGGTGGAGCCGGGCTGGAGCCGCTCGAGCCCGCGCCCGGCAGCTACGTCTTCAACAACTGAGGAGGCCGGGTGCCCGCCACGCAGCTGCAGTCGGTCACCGTCGCGGGTCAGCGGATCCGGTACGACGTTCGGCCGGCCTGCCCTGGTTCAGTAGGCCGGACCCCGTTACTGCTGTGCTGCGGCATCGGCGCGAGCTACGAGGTCTTGCAGCCGTTCGTCGATGCGGTCGACTGCGAGGTGATCCGGTTCGACGTCCCCGGCGTCGGTGGCTCGCCGGTCGGCCCGGTGCCGTACGGGTTCCCGGTGCTCGCCTGGCTGGTCGACCGGATGCTCCGCACGCTCGGCTACGACGAGGTCGACGTGCTGGGGCTCTCGTGGGGCGGGGCGCTCGCGCAGCAGCTCGCCGCGCAGTACCGGCGGCGGGTCCGGCGGCTGGTGCTGGTCGGTACCGGCACCGGGATGCTGATGGTGCCCGGCAAGCCCAGCACGCTGCTCAAGATGGTGACGGCGCGGCGGTTCCGCGATCCCGAGTACGCCGCCGGGGCGGCGTACCTGTACGGCGGCACTGCGCGGCGCCACGCTGGCGACATCGGCCGGGTGTTCAGCGAGCAGTTCGCTGCCGTATCCGTGCGCGGGTACCTCTACCAGTTGGCGGCGGGAGCCGGCTGGACCAGCCTGCCGTTCCTCGGCCTGATCCGGCAGCCGACGCTGGTGATGGGCGGCGACGACGATCCGATCGTCCCCGCGGTGAACGCCCGCATCATGGCCCGGCTGATCCCGCACGCCGAGCTGCAGATCTACCACGGCGGGCACCTCGAGCTCGTCACCGAGGCGCCGACCCTGGCGCCCGTCATCATCGAGTTCCTGTCCCGATGAGGGGATGACCATGACCACCGACCCGATCGACTTCTACGGCCTGGAGATGCTGCTTGACGACCGCGACCGCGGGCTGCTGCACGCCGTCCGCGACTTCGGCGACAAGCAGGTGGCGCCGATCATCAACGAGCACTGGACCCGCGCCTCCTTCCCGTTCGAGCTGATCGCGCCGCTGTGCGACCTCGGCATCGCCGGACTGCCTTATACGGGCTACGGCTGCCCGGGCCGGAGCTTCCTGCTGGACGGCATGATCGCGATGGAGCTCGCCACCGCCGACCCGTCGTTCGCCACCTTCAACGGCGTCCACGGCGGGCTGTCGATGGGCTCGATATACCTGTGCGGATCCGAGGAGCAGAAGCAGCGCTGGCTACCGCCGATGGCGCGGATGGAGAAGATCGGCGCGTTCGGCCTCACCGAGCCAGGCGTCGGATCAGGCGCCGCCGGTGGCCTGACCACCACCGCGAGGCGCGACGGCGACGAATGGGTGCTCGACGGCCAGAAGAAGTGGATCGGCAACGCGACCTTCGCCGACCTCACCGTGATCTGGGCGAAGGACGCCGAGGACGGCCAGGTCAAGGGATTCCTTGTCGAGAAGGACACACCCGGCTTCAGCACCGAGAAGCTCGAGGACAAGATCGCGCTGCGCGTCGTACAGAACGCGCTGATCACCCTGGACGGCGTCCGTGTACCTGAGGAGAACCGGCTGGCGAACGCCAACACCTTCCGCGACACCGCGAAGGTGTTGCTGATGACACGCGCAGGTGTGGCCTGGATGGCGGTCGGCTGCGCGCGCGGCGCATACCGGCATGCACTGGCCTATGCCAAGGAGCGACAGCAGTTCGGCCGCCCGATCGCCGGCTTCCAGCTGGTGCAGGACCTGCTGGTCCGGATGCTCGCGAACACCACCGCGTCCGCGGCGTTGTGCGCCCGGCTGTCCCAGCTGCAGGACGCCGGCGTCGCATCCGACGAGCACGCGTCGCTCGCGAAGGCGTTCTGCACCGTGCGGATGCGGGAGAGCGTCGGGTACGCCCGCGAGCTGATGGGCGGCAACGGCATCCTGCTCGAGCACAACGTCGGCCGGTTCGTCGCCGATGCCGAGGCGATCTACTCCTACGAAGGCACCCGGGAGATGAACACGTTGATCGTCGGCAGGTCCATCACCGGGCTGAGCGCCTTCGTCTGATCGGCGCGATCGAGTTGTGCGGGGCACACAACGCGGACCGAGAACTTCGGCTTCGGCGGCCAGTGTTCGACGTACGGAACCTTGCGATGCACCCACCTGGGCACCGCCATCACTACAAAAGGAGCGACCAACACACGGGGCACTAGCTCGTAATCTGCGACGATGCAGACGTGACTTCTGATGAGCAGGCAGCGGAGCGGAAGGACCAGGTGTGGTTGGTTCGCCACGGCGAAACGGAGTGGAGCAAGTCGGGCCGCCACACCAGTACGACGGACTTGCCGCTGACCGCGGAGGGTGAACGGATCGCGGCGGAGCTGAGGGACCGGCTGGCCGGCGAGCAGTTCGACCTGGTGCTGACGAGTCCTAGGCAGCGGGCCCGCCGGACGGCTGAGCTCACGGGCTTCGGTGCTGCGGTGGTGGACGATGACCTGGTCGAGTGGAACTACGGCGACTACGAGGGCATCACCACTGCCGAGATCCGGAAGAAGGTGCCCGGCTGGACAATCTGGGCCGATCCGGTACCGAACGGCGAATCACCCGACCAGGTCGCGGCCCGGCTCGACCGGGTGATCCAGCGGATCGCCGCGGTCGACGGCGACGTACTGATCTTCGGGCACTCCCACGCGCTGCGAGCATTGACCGCCCGCTGGCTGGAGTTGGGCGTCACCGAGGGGCGTCATTTCGTGCTCGATACGGCTACCGTCTCCGTGCTCGGCTGGGAGCGCGGCTCACCCGCGATCCACCACTGGAACTGCTGACCATTCGTAGAGATCGATCGTGCAGTACTCGCGGAAGCCGAGCCCGGCGTAGACCGATCGTCCCGCGGCGGAAGAGCCGAGGACGCCGGTGCGGTATCCCGAGTCCCTGGCTTCCTGGAGTCCGGCGAGTGTGATCGCGGCGCCGATACCGCGGCGTCGGGCCTCCGGGATGGTCATCACGAAGTAGACGCCGGCAACGCCCGCGCCTAGGTAGATCGTCGCGGTCGCTACCGGCTCGTCGTCGAGGTAGGCCAGGTAATGCCGCCAGGGATCCACGAGCCCTTCCTGGAGGTAGATTTCCGCGACCCAGGTTGCTTCCTTCTCGCCTTCGCCGAAACCGCGCGCCAATGTGGTCGCCCAAGTCGCCAGTAGGTCGTCGCTGTCGACCCGGGTAATTCCGAGCTCGGCCGGGCCGGTCGGGGTCTCGTTGAGCTCGGCCAGGTTCACGGCCATCCCGGGTTCGGCTCCGCCGTGGGAGAACCCTGCTGCGAGCAGACGTTCACCCAGGTCTGTGGGTCGCATCGAGGGTCCGACATGCCAACTGCCGGGCACGTTCAGGTCCTTCATCCGCTGCAGCGAATCCGCGATCGCCTGGTCGGCCTCGGTGGGATCGAGATCGGCTGCTACCACGCAGTTGTGGTAGTCGATCGGGGAGCCACCGATCGTCCAGCGGAGGCTGGGGTTGTTCCGCTGCTCGCCACCGCCGGCCACGCCCATCCTCATCAGCAGTTCGGCGGCATTGGCCTCGATCGCGTGGACCAGATCGATGGGTGACAGCGCATCCATCGGGCCAGGCAACCATGCGCGGGGCCGATCCGCATCCGATTTCCAGTTGAGCTGCTGGTCAGGCTCCTCCGTCGTGACACCACCTGGCCCGTCTGCTGGCGGGGCGCTGAAGCTGGCGGTGCTGATCGCGCTAGCGCCGCTAGACTTCGACACCAAAGAGATCTAGCATCGATCATGTAGGTAGCAACGCTAGGTCAGGAGAAGCTCGTGACGAACTACCGTGTCGGTCCTGCCGTCGTGGTCGCGCGACAGCAGCGCCTCGACCGCGTCCGCTGCCACATCCCGCGGGTCGACGTTTGACCAGTTTGCGCAGCCCGGCGGTCGAGGCTGCCTTCACCAGAGCGCGGTCGTGCTCGGGCACGTGCCCGCCGGGAGCAGTCAGCAAGAATGCGGATTCGACGCCGTCCACGGCTCGGTCCAGCGAGTCGGCGTCGCCGAAGTCGCCCGGTACGACATCGACCCCGTCGGGCCACTGCGTACCGGACGGATTCCGGGTCATTGCCCGCACAGGAACGCCCCGCGCGGCTAGAAGTCGGACTACTTGGCTGCCGATGGTGCCGGTGGCACCTGTTATCAGGATCATGTCTGTGAAGATGCCCGCGAAAGCAGGAATCCGGATAGGAACTTTCGGCCCTGTGGACAACTCCTCGTTCTTCGTACGCTTGCTCTCGTGACAGATCAGGACCTGGAGGTGCCGACGGCGCTGCAGCCGTGGATCGCGCAGATCACCGTCGCGACGACCGAGCCACAACTCCTGGTGCGTGGTCGCTGAGTTCCGCAGGTTGATGCGGGTCACGCCTGGAGCCTTCGCCGTTGGGCGGGTGCCCACGACCAACTGCTGACTCCTAGCCCGGCAGCGCGTTCCACTGGGCAAGCGTCGAGGCGAGCAGGGTTGAGGTCGGGAGGGCGTCGAACTCGTCCCGGTTGACGAACCGGGCGTCCGCCGCGTCATCGCCGGCTACCAATGCACCGCCGACAGGGGCGGCCTGGTAGTCCCGGATCACGTACAGCTTGCCGTTCGGGCCGTCCCACTCGACCGAGCCGATCAGGTCGCCGACAACCACCGTCAGGCCGGTTTCCTCGGCTACCTCCCGGGCCACTGCCGTCGGATCGTCCTCGCCCGGCTCGACGCGCCCGCCGGGCAACGACCAGAGTCCGCGGTCCGGCGCGTGACCCCGCTGGATCACCAGCAGGCGGCGTTGGTCGTCGTACACGAGGGCGCCGACACAGTCGACTCGGTCCGGCTCCATGTGGAAAACCATAAGTGTGAGGGATGCGCACGGATAGCATCAGCGCTGACAGTTGTCCGGAGAAGGGATCGCGACCACTCGTGCGCATAGACCTGCACACCCATTCGAACCGCTCGGACGGCACCGACCCGGTCGACGTCCTGATCGCCCATGCGAAGCGGGCGGGCCTGGACGTGATCGCGCTCACCGATCACGACACGGCAGACGGCTGGGCCGAGGGTTGGCGAGCGGCCGAGGACCTCGGCATCGGCTTCGTGCCGGGCATCGAGATCTCCTGCAAGCTGAACAGCATCAGCGTGCACCTGCTCGGGTATTTGCCCGATCCGGCCTATCCGGCGCTCGCTGCGGAGCTGGCGCGGGTCCGTGCGGGCCGTACGGGGCGGATCCCGTCCATCGTGGCCCGGCTGAACGGGATGGGTGTCGAGCTGACGGTCGACGAGGTGCTTGCCCAGGCGACCGGGACCCCCTCCGTCGGTCGGCCGCACGTGGCGGACGCCCTGGTCGCCAACGGCACGGTGGCGGACCGGACCGAGGCGTTCGACAGGTTCCTCGCGGACGGCCGGCCCGGTCATGTATCGCACTACGCGATCGAGCCGGGCCGGGCGATCGAGCTCGTCCGGGCAGCGGGCGGTGTACCGGTGATCGCCCACCCGTGGGGCCGGTCCAGCTACAAGGTGATCACCGCGGAGACGATCGCCCGGCTTGTCGCCGACCACGGGCTGGCCGGCATCGAGGTGGAACACCAGGACCACTCGCCGCAGTCCCGCGTCACATTGCGCAGGATCGCGGAGGATCTCGGCATCATCTGGAC
The DNA here is from genome assembly GCA_033851195.1 of Kribbellaceae bacterium. GTDB lineage: Bacteria > Actinomycetota > Actinomycetes > Propionibacteriales > Kribbellaceae > Kribbella. Next base: position 23,665 of record JAWWOY010000697.1, read on the forward strand.
CGGGTCCAGCGACCACCACGGAACCGGCAAGATCGACCATGAGCTGGGTGTGAACACCACCACGCCAGAGCAGTTCGAGGCGCTGCTCGAGGTAGCGAAGGTGAACGCCGCGGCCAGTTCGGCAAATGGACCTGAGGCCTATCTGCCGTGAACAGCGTCATCAACCCCTCGCTGCTCAGCGAGGTCTTTGTCACGCTGTTCGTGATCATGGACCCGCCGGGCACCGTGCCGGTCTTCATCTCGCTGACTGCGGGCCAGTCGCGCGCGGTCCGCAAGAAGGCGGCCTGGCAGGCGGTGCTGGTGGCGTTCAGCGTGATCGTGGTGTTCGCGGCGTTCGGTCAGCAGATCCTGCACAACCTCGGCATCACCCTGCCGGCGCTGCAGGCTGCGGGCGGTCTGCTGCTGCTGCTGATCGCGTTGCAGTTGCTGACGGACCAAGCCGAGGACCCGGTCCAGACCAAGAACGTGAACATCGCCTTCGTCCCCCTCGGTACGCCGCTGATGGCCGGCCCGGGAGCGATCGTGGCCACCATGGTCTTCGTGCAGCGGGCGGACGGGTCGTTGCGGGACGTGGCGGCCATCGCCGTCGGGATCGTGCTGATCCACATCGTGATGTGGCTGACGCTGCGGTTCTCCGGCCTGATCATGCGGGTGCTGGGGGAGAATGGTGTCCTGCTGGTCACCCGGATCGCCGGTCTGTTGCTGAGCGCCATCGCTGTCCAGCTGATTGCCAACGCGGTCTCCGACTTCATCAAGGCAGGCTGATGCCGTGAGCGACGACATGCTTCCCGGGATGCCGGCGAGGCTCTTCGTGGCCACGCCGACGAAGCTGCTGAACTTCGCCGACTGCAAGCGCAAGTACCGCTACACCTACCTGGAGACCCCGCGTCCGCCGAAGGGTCCGCCCTGGGCGCACAACACCGTCGGCGCGATCGTGCACGAGGCGCTGGCCGAGTTCTGGCGCTGGCCGGTCTCCCGCCGTACGACGGTGGAGGCGGTCAACCGGCTCCGGGCCAACTGGCGGACCGAGGGATTCCGGGACGAGGCGCAGTCGGCGAAATGGCGCGAGCGCGCGTCCGACATGGTGTCCACCTACCTGCACGACATCGACCCGTACTTCGAGCCCCGCGGGGTGGAGCGCACCGTGTCCTTCACCACCGAGCGGGCCAGCCTGCGCGGTCGGGTGGACCGGATCGACGAGCGCCCGGCCCGCGGCGGCAGTGGCGGGACCGAGCTTGCGATCGTCGACTACAAGACCGGCCGTCGTCCGCTGACCAGCACCGACGCCCGCTCCTCTCTGGCGATGGCCCTCTACGTGCTCGGCGCCCGCCGGGTACTGCGCCGTGCCTGCACCCGGGTGGAGTTGCACCACCTGCCCACCAACACGATCGCAGGCGCAGACCACGACGAGGAGTCGCTGGCCCGGCACCAGCGCCGGGCCGAGTCCATCGCCGACGACGCGGCCGCCGCCGAGGCCCGCTGGCACCAGGGGCTGACCCCGGCGGAGGCGGACGAGGTCTTCCCGCCGGAGCCGTCCCCGCTGTGCGGCTGGTGCGACTTCGCCCGGATCTGCCCGCAGGGCCGCCGGGTGGCACCGCCCCGCGAACCCTGGGCCGGCCTTGACGAAGGCGACGGCCTGGTCGCCCCGGAGATCGCCGAAGCCGGCTGATAACCCCAGTTCGCCACCCTGCTCGCGGGTGTACTGGAGGCCGAATTGAGTTGACGCCCGCCTAGCATCCGGCGTACCGTCCGTTCCTTCCCTTGACAACGGCACGGCTACCTCGACGTGCTCCCACAGTGGTGTCCGAACCCCCGGGTCCTGGCGGATCCGGGGTAGTTCTGCGTGCCACGGGGAGCCGGACAGCACTTTCTCAATGCGTGCGGAGGTAGGCATGGGTGTGTACTGGGCGATCGCGGTGCGCTCGTTCCGCCGGTTCGCGACGTACCGGATCGCGACGGCGTCCGGGATCTTCACCAACACGGTGTTCGGCTTCATCTTCTGCGGCGTCTTCCTGACGCTGTGGCATGAGCGGCCCGGTCTCGGCGGGTACGACGTGACGGATGCGCTGACGTTCGTCTGGCTGCAGCAGGGGTTGCTCATGCCGATCGGCATCTTCGGCGCCACCACCACGGTCGAACTCGGTGAGCGGGTCCGCACCGGGGCGATCGCGGTTGACCTGTACCGGCCGACCCACCTGATGACGTGGTGGCTCTCGATGGACGCCGGGCGGGCCGCGTTCCAGTTGCTGGCGCGCGGTGGGGTGCCGCTGCTGATCGGCTCGCTGGTGTTCGACCTGAGGTTCCCGTCGTCGGCGGCCCAGTGGGTGGCGGTGCTCGTCACGCTGCCGTTGGGGGTGCTGGTGAGCTTCGGGATCCGTTATCTGGTGGCGTTGTCGGGGTTCTGGATCACCGACTCCCGCGGGATGGAGGGCCTCGCCCTGGTGCTGTCGCTGTTCTTCTCCGGCACGATCCTGCCGCTGGTCGTGTTCCCCGGCTGGATCGGCGAGTTCGCCCGGGCGACGCCTTGGGCGGCGACCCTGCAGGTGCCGATCGACGTCTGGCTCGGGCGGAATCCGGGCGGTACCGGTTCGGCCTTGGCGTTCCAGTTGCTCTGGATCGTCGTTCTGGGGACTGCAGGCCGGTTGGCGACCGTCGTCGCGATGCGAAAGGTGGTGATCCACGGTGGCTGACCGTTCGTTGCGCGCGGCAACCGCTTGGCCGGGCCAGTACTGGATGCTGATCATGATGTGGATCCGCTCGTCCCTGGCCTACCCGGTGTCATTCGCGGTGATGCTGGTCAGCGGTGCGTTGATCACCGTGATCGACTTCGTTGCAGTGGTGTTGATGTTCAGCCACATCAAGTCGTTCGGTGGGTTCAACCTGGGCGAGATGGCGGTGCTCTACGGAACGGCCTCCTTGACGCTGGGGTTCGCCGATCTGATCACCGGCTCGATCGAACGGATCGGCCAGCGGATCCGGACCGGCGAACTGGACGTCTGGCTGATCCGCCCGGTACCGGCGCTGTTGCAGGCCGCAGCGGACAACTTTGCGCTTCGCCGGATCGGGCGGCCGCTGCAGGCGGGTTTCGTGCTGGTGCTCGGGCTCCGGACGCTCGACCTCGACTGGACCGTTGCCAAGGGCATCGTGCTGGTGCTGTCGGTGCTGACGGGCTCGGTGATCTTCGGCGCGATCTTCGTGCTCGGTGCCGCCTTCCAGTTCGTCTCGATCGACGCGGCCGAGGTGACGAACTCCTTCACCTACGGGGGCCAGCAGCTGACGCAGTATCCGCTGCCGGTTTTCGGTCGCGAGATCGTCCGCGCCGTCACCTTCGTCGTACCGCTGGCCTTCGTGAACTACTACCCGGTGATCTTCGTGCTGGGCAAACCCGCCCCGCTGGGGCTGCCATCCTGGATCGGCCTGCTGGCCCCCGTGGTCGCCGTGGTGATGACCGCGCTGGCGTCGCTGGCCTGGCGGGGCGGTCTCCGTCATTACCGAAGCACTGGGAGTTGAGCTATGCCGGTCATCGAACTGGAGAACGTGTCCCGCGCCTTCACCGTGTCCTCGCGGACCGGCTGGCGGCGTACCAGACGGGAGGTCCGCGCCGTCGACGACCTCTCCTTCACTGTCGATCGCGGCGAGGTGGTCGGCTACATCGGCCCGAACGGCGCCGGCAAGTCAACCACCATCAAGATGCTCACCGGAATCCTGGTCCCATCCGGCGGATCCATCCGGGTGGCCGGCGTCGACCCGTCACGGCATCGGCTCAAACTGGCCAAGCGGATCGGCGTGGTCTTCGGCCAGCGCACCACCCTGTGGTGGGACCTGCCGCTGAAGGACTCCTTCGCCGTCCTGCAGAAGATGTACGACGTGCCGCGCGCGCGTCATGCCGAGAACCTGGCCACCTTCGTCGAACTGCTCGACCTCGGCGATCTCCTCGACGTACCGGTTCGTCAGCTGTCGCTGGGCCAGCGGATGCGCGGCGACATCGCGGCGGCGTTGCTGCACGACCCGGAGATCGTCTATCTGGACGAACCGACCATCGGCCTCGACATCATCAGCAAAGCCAGGCTGCGCGAGTTCCTCCAGCAGGTCAACTCCGAACGCCGGACCACCGTCATCCTCACCACCCACGACCTCGACGACATCGAAGCCCTCTGCTCCCGGGTGATGGTGATCGACCACGGCCACAAGGTGTACGACGGAACGCTGACGGGCCTGAGATCCAGCCAGTCGGCGCCGCGAACTCTGGTGGTCGATCTGGCCTCGTCGATGGAGCCGATCACCATCGACGGTGCCGACGTGCTGAAGGTGGACGGTCCGCGCCAGTGGCTGTCCTTCCCGGCCAGCACCTCAGCGGCTCCGTTGGTGGCACAGGTAGCAGCCCGCTACCCCCTCGTCGACCTCTCGGTCGCCGAACCCACCATCGAAGCCGTCATAGCCAAGATCTACGCCGGCGCCCCGTCAGGAATGGTCGGCGACGGCTGACGCAAACACCGTCTCGCGCGGGAGTGTCTCGTGATCCGCTTCCCATGCTCGCAGTGTGTAGCCCAGCTCTTCCTCATCAAACTGTCCGACGCCGTCCTCGATGTACTGGAGAGCCTCCCGCGTGCCGATCTCTGTGTAAGTGAAGTCCGCGCCGACGAAGAAGTCGTCCCGCAGTTGCTGGTTCAGGTGGAACATCCCGGTGTTGCCGACGTAGGTCCAGACGTCGAGGTCGATCAACGCCACCACCCAGACCCTCTGGTCGCCGTGAGTAGCCAGGTACAACCGCGTCATCTCGTCCTCCTGCCGTTCTCAACGTCCCGCTGACGAACCGGACCGCTGTTCGGGCGGGGGTCGGGTTGTGCCTCCGGTGCCGGATGCTGCTTTCGCTGCCGGATTGAAGCACCGTAGCGCCTGGCTTCGACGGACACACCGCCGAGATGCGTCAGGCCTTCGATTCCGGGCGGCTGTGCCATCGCGGTCGACAGCCTGACAGCCTCGGCACCAGCCTCGGCACGTGCCGCCCTGCTCTGCCGTGGATCTCGCCCGAGGTGGTAAAGGCTCGTTGTCTGCATCTTCACGCGAAGGGATTCCGGCGAGTGGAACTGCACCTCCGCCTGAGCGCCACCGCTCGTGCGCATGATTGCGTGGATGCCCTTGTAGCGGCTGCCGTCGACGTACGACTGGTGTGCTGACTCGAC
>JAWWOY010001123.1:0-3222 GCA_033851195.1 Kribbellaceae bacterium
AGAGCGTCGGGAGCTTGCGGTTCTCGAGCAGCGTCGCCACCGCCTCGTTGGCGGCGATCATCAGGTGCTCGATCACGCGATGGGACTCGGTCTGCTCGGTCGGCGCGACGGCGCTGACGTGGCCCTCCCGCGAGAAGGCGAACTCCGGCTCCACCGATTCGACCTCGAGCGCGCCGCGCGACTCGCGCTCGGCCTGCAGGCTCGCGGCGACGCGGCGGGCGGCGGCGAGCGGCCGTGCCCACTGGCCGTCGGCGCGCTCGGCACCGGCGAAGATGCGGTCGACCAGCGGGTAGTCGAGCCGCACGTCGGAACGGATGAGCGAGCGGTGGAAGGCCGTGCGGCGGACCGTCGCGCCGTCGAACTCGAGCTCGACGGTGACCGCCAGCCGATCCTCCCCAGGGACCAGCGAGCAGGCGCGGTTGGAGAGCGCCTCGGGCAGCATCGGCTCGACCGCGCCCGGGACGTAGACCGACGTGCCGCGCCGGTAGGCCTCGCGATCGACCGGCGAGCGCGGCGGCACATGCGCGGCGACGTCGGCGATGTGGACCCAGACCCGCACGGCGCCGTCGGAGAGCTCGTCCGCCGAGATCGCGTCGTCGAAGTCCTTGGCCGTTGGCGGGTCGATCGTGAAGGTGACGAGGTCGCGCAGGTCGGTGCGCCGGCCCGCGTCGCGCTCGCGCTCGCCGACGCGCTCGGCGGCCTCGCGCGCGGTGCGCTCGACGACCGGGTCAAAGCGCCGCCGGAGGCCGCGGTCGAGCATCAGCGCCTCGATCACGTCACGGGCGACGTCCGGGCGCCCGATCCGGCGCACCACCTTGCCATGGCCGCCGCGCGGACCGGTCAGCCGGATCAGCACGAGATCGCCGGGGGCGCCATGCCCCGGCCGCGGCTTGTCGACGTTGATGCGCCGGCCGCGCGAGAAGAACGGCGTGGCGGTGACGAAGCGTCCGCGCTTCTCGAGCACCGCGACCGCGGTGCCCTCGCTCATGCGCCGGCGCGGGCGAGCGCCTTCAGCCCGGCCTGGAGCGTCTCGTCGCGCGGGGTCTTGGGATCATCGGGCGCCCGCACGTCGGGCCGGATGCCCGAGCCGGGCTTGACCCCGCCGCCGCCGAGGTTGCGCCCGCTGGGCAGGAAGTACTCGCCCACGGTGATGTCGAGCGCACCGCCGTTGGAGAGCCGCTCGACCTCCTGGAAGACGCCCTTGCCGAAGGTGCGCGTGCCGACGACGGTCGCGCGATGGCGGTCCTGCAGCGAGCCGGTGACGATCTCCGACGCCGAGGCGGTCTGGCGGTTGACGAGCACGGTGACCGGGATCTTCCCGGAGATCGCGCCGCCCGTCGCGTCGTAGGTGTGCTCGGGGCGCGCGCGCCCGCGCGTCGAGACGATCGTGCCGTCGGGCAGGAAGATCGAGGAGATCAGCACCGCCTCGTTGAGCAGGCCGCCGCCGTTGTCGCGCAGGTCGAGCACGACGCCCTTGGCGCCCCGGCCGAGCAGCCGCCGCACGGCTCCACCGACCGCGGCGTGGGCGCCCGAGGTGAAGCTCGACAGGCGCACGTAGGCGACCTTCTGCCCGCCCGCCCGCTTCATCGACGACTGCACGACCGGGATCTCGACGCGCTGGCGCTGGACCTTCACGGTGCGCTCGCTGCCGCCATGGCGCAGCGTCAGCGTCACGCTGGTGCCGACGGGCCCCTTGATCCGCGTCGTCGCCTCGTCGGAGGAGGCGCCGTGCAGCGAGTGTCCGTTGACCGCGGTGATCAGGTCCCCCGCCCGCAGGCCGCCGCGCTTGGCCGGCGAGTTCGCGAACACCGAGATGATCTTCAGGCCGGCGGCGTTCTTCTCGACGGTCATCCCCACGCCGGTGAACGCGCCGTCGGTAGAGTCGCTGAAGGCCTGGTAGTCCTTGGGCGAGAAGTAGTTCGAGAAGCGATCGTGCAACGAGGCCACGGCGGAGTCCAGCGAGGTGTCGAGCAGGCCCTTCTCGCCGACCGGCCGGTAGTAGTCGCGCTCGATGATGTTGACCGCCTCGTCGTAGAGGCGCCCCTGCGAGTCGGCGACGAGCGTGTCGCGGACGGGGCCCGGGAGGTCGTCGGGGTGGCCGCCGAGCCAGATCCCGGCGACGAGCAGGACCGGGAGCAGCACGACGAGGACCGGGACCCAGTTGCGCGATCGGCGTGGCACCGAGGCCACGGTACAACCCCCGTCTCAGCTGGGCGTGAAGCTCAGCCGGGACTCAGACGCGCAGGAAGCGGCGCAGCGAGATGCCCGAGCCGAGGGCGGAGACCGCGACGGAGGCGGCCAGCAGGATCAGCGTCAGCCCGAGGAAGCCCATCGTCTGCGGTGCGGCCATCAGCGCGAAGTCCGCGGTCAGCGGGTCGACGACCGCGACCTTGACGACCCCGAGCAGGAGCACCGCGAGCACGCCGCCGAGTGCGCCGACCAGGGTGCCCTCGAGCACGAACGGCCAGCGGATGAACCAGTCCGTCGCGCCGACGAGCTTCATGACCTCGACCTCCCGGCGGCGCGCATACAGCGAGAGGCGGATCGTGTTGGCGATCAGCAGCACCGAGGCGATCGCGAGCAGGATCGCGAGGCCTGCCATCGTCAACTTCACGGCCTTGGTGACCGAGAGGATCTTGTTCGTGTCGTCCTCGCGGTTGCGGACCTCGTCGATCGAGCGGTCAATCGTCGTGGTCTGACCCGACGGCGACGGCGGGGCGAGCGCGTCGCGGACCTTGCCGATGTTGTCGGGCCGGTCAGGCGTGATCCGGAACAGGTCGGGCAGCGGGTTGGAGCCGAGGAGCTTGAACGCCTCCTTGTTCTTGCGGCTCTGCTGCTGGTAGGCCTGCTGCTTGGAGACGAACTGGACCGACTTGACGTGCGGCACCCGTGTCTCGATCTCCGTGCGCACACGGTCGATGTCCGCCTGGGTCGCGTCCGTCTTGAGGTACACGTCGGCGATCACGCGCGAGCGGACGTCGTTGGCGGCGCCCGTCGTGGCCTGGACGACCGGGATGAAGACGCCGAGCACGAGCACCGTGACGAGCACGGTGGCGACGGCGGCGAAGGAGGGGACGGCGTTGCGCTTGAGCGCGCGCAGCGCCTCCCGCAGGAAGAACCCCGGCCTCACCAGAGACCAGCGCCCCGCATGCGGACCGCGAACTCGCGCGTGCTCTCGTTGGCCGTGTAGGCGCCGGCCTTCTCGTCGCGCACCACGCGCCC
>JAWWOY010000731.1:0-9299 GCA_033851195.1 Kribbellaceae bacterium
ATGTCGCCTCGTACAAGGAGATCGCCCGGTCAGGTTTGCCCAGCGTCAGCCAACATCCGGCGCGTTGTACCTCGATATAGCTGGCCGTGCAGAAGGAACCGTGCCCGGTCCGTGCGTCGCCGGCTGCGTCAGTGGCGGCCCAGGCGTGAGCATCATCAAGCTTCCGATGGGCAGCAGTCTCGTCGCCGTCCAAGGCGAGCCCTTGTGCCTCTTGCTGGTCCAGGGCGGCACGCATTGGTGGGAGCAGATCCGGGGCTGCGCGACGAGCCGCTCCAGCGAGCCCTAGCACCTGGGCAGCGTTGCCGCCCGGCACTGCCTGTTGACTGCGACGGAACAAGACCCAAGAAGTCATCAGCGGATCGTCTGCCTCTATGGCCCATTCCAAAGCACGACCGCTCCAATGACGGGCCTCAGCCTCCCCTCCGCTGTCCTCGTAGAGCCATGAAGCAGATTCGGCGTACTGCGCGGCAAGGCGCACCACCTGCGGCCGACCGACCGTGCCAGCGGTGGCGAGCAGCTCGTTGATCGTGTTGAGCTGGCCGAGCACACCGCTCAGCGCGTGTCGCGGACCCAGCAAGTTGTCCGTCTTGACCAAGAGATGCCACTGCTCGCGTAGATGCTCGACAACAGCATCCAAGCGTGGTCCGTCGCGCAACATGACTGGCATTCCAGACCGTGGGTCCGAGACGCTTGTCTCCGTCAGCGCTATGACCTCGTCGAGCAATCCAACAAGGTCGCTAACCGTAATGCCTAGCGCCTCAGCTAGTTTGGGACGCAGCCACGGCTGAGGCGCAGTGTCAGCGGCTTCCCACCGCACAACGGTTGAGCGATCGACGCCAAGCTGGGCGGCCAGGCTTTCCTGGCTATGACCGGCCGCTTTGCGCCGCTGCGCAAGTCGCACCCGCCTTCCTGCCATGACTCGATCACCCCGTCCGGCGGCTGGTTGCGTCATCGTCGGCGCATCAACAACGCGCCACTTATGCATCAGTTCTGCTCTGGCTCCTGACAACCGTAAACGATGAACTTGTCGTGGACGGACCAGCGGTGCCGACCCCTCAAATGTCCGCCGCTGGTCCGCCATCCAGAGGCCACCACCATCGACCCATCAGGGGGAACCGTGCGACCCGGCAACGACACGAAAGTCGACAGGTTCAACGTCGAAGAAGCGCGCAGGTCCAATCTCGGCGGTGGTCGAATATGGGCCGAGAACAACAGCGACCCTCGGGGCGGCGGATTCAAGTGATCGCCAGTATGTGGCTCCTGATCATCGGCACGGCCGTACTCACGGGGCTCATGATCCGTGGCGTCATTCGGGACGTGATGGATCGATGAACACGCCAACGGACGTATCGGCACCGCGTTATCGGGTTCGGGTGTGGTTTGGGCAGACGCCCATCTCGGACGTGGTGAAACCAGCAGGGGCCGCCGAGCGGCATGCGGCGGCGATGCAACGACGGTTCGGCCCCGTTCGCGTCACCAACGAACCGTTGATGGTGCGAGATGTCGAGCCGTCGTGAAGGCCAGCGTCGGCGACGCTGCTGGTCGTTGCTGTGGGAACGGCTGAACGATCGCTTCCAGCGTTGGCGGGACGAGGGGTTGTGACTGACTACACCCGACCACTACTCCTGGGGTACGTGCGCAAGCACCTGCTCATGACCGACGGGGAACTGGACGACACCAGGGAGCGCCTAAAGCATTTCGCCCAGGTGGAAGGCTTCGCGATGGGGACGATCTTCGTCGAGGAGATCGAGACATCGCCGGCTGCCTTTGAAGCCCTGGTTGAAGCAGTCAGCCGCTACGAGGTCACCGCGGTGGTTGTTCCGAGCATGCTGCACTTCGCCGTCCTCAGCGCACCGGCCGCCATTAAGGACTACTTCGAGCGTGCTACTGGCGTCCGCGTCATGGTCGCCAACTCACCATCCTGATCTGACGGAATCGGCCTCGCTCCTCAGCTGCGGATTGATCGCCGCACGGTCCCGGTTCCGTCAACCCAAGCGGGGTCACTGGATCCCCTGAATTACCTCAGGCGATCGAGGCAAGGACTTCTCCGGCCGCCTGGCAGGCGTAATGAATCCCCTGCTACCTGCGCCTGCCAGCCGTTCCACTTTTGAAGGTTCGGACGGAGATCTCTCGAGCGGCCCTGCGTGTCCGTCGTCGCATGCGCCTGACCTGGGACCGCGTGCGGGCAAGCTGTTCAGCCGAAGAGGAAATGCTCCTGGACCGGAAGCCTTCCTACCGGCATCTGCCATACGATCGTCGCCATTGCGGCTACCCAATTCGACGTCGGCGGTTACGAGCTGGCTGCAGAGATCGCTGGCGATGACTCACCTACCGCGGTCTTCAGCTCCGGCCTCGGTGATGCCGGTGAAGCGTGGGAAGCGACCGTCGCAGCTCTACAGTCCCTCTGTTCGACTGGTGACTTACGCGCGCGCCGGCGTCGGCGACAGCGACGCCCTAGCGGACTCGAAACCGCGGTCGTTTGGAGCGGCGGCGGACGAACTGCGACGGCTCCTGGAGGCTGCGGACGTCACGGGTCCGTACGTCCTCGTTGGTCACTCGATTGGTGCGCTGATCGCCCAGATTTAGGCCGCCCGCTGGCCGCAGGAGCTTGCAGGGCTGGTGCTCGTCGACCCCAGCGATGTCCAGCTGTGGCTGGACATCGAGCAGCCGAAGCTCGTCATCGCCGATCGCGACCGCAGCGACCATGCCTCGTTCGATGTGAAGCTGGGGGCGGAAGAGATCGCGGCCAGCCGGCGCGCCCTCGACGTGCCGAGTGTCGTCATCACTAGCCGTGTCGGTCGCTGTCTGGAGTCCAAGACTCCTGACCTCTGGCGACCGATCGACCTGGAGGCCTTGGACGAGCGCTGGCACCGCCAACACGGCACGCTCGCCGCTGATCTAGGCGCCACGCGCAAGGTGGCTGAGGTGGGCGGCCACTATCCGCTTTAGGGATGCACCGGGAGGTGCTTATTCACCGAGCGCGCGGACAGCATCTTCGAAGCGCCGCATGGCTGCTGCCTGAGTCCAGCCTGCCCTCAAGCGAGCTTGGCGCAGGGTGATTCCGTTGGTGGCTGGTCATTTGAGGGCATCACCCGAAGTCACCTCCCCCTCTTCTCTCGCGAACAAGCGTCGGCGATCTACGGCTCCAATCGATAGAGGAGCTTGGAATCCGTCGGCTCGACACCGAAGGACTCGTAGAAGGCCTGGGCACCCGCGTTGTCCCGGTCGGTTGTCCACTCCACCCGGCTACAACCGTGCTTGCTGGCGATCTCGAACAAGCCCTCCATGATCTGCTTGCCGACACCGCCGCGCTGGCGAGCTTGCGTCACATAGAGTTCCTTGAGATATAGCGACCTGGTCAGACCGACGGCCGGCCATAGGAACGAGTAGGCCGCGAACCCAATCGCCACCTCAGTGTCACTGACGAGCAGCGCGTAGGCCGCGGGGATGTCTCCGAAGAGGGCTTCCCGAATTTGCCGCCGGCGGATGTCGAGCGGCTCGACCTCGGTGGCGCCATAGAAGCGGTCCATCTCCTCGGCAAGCAAGGCAAGGTCGTCGATATCGTCAGGTGTTGCTGGGCGCACCACGGTCACGGACGGCGGTCCTCTCTCGGTTGAGTGGGACGAACAGGTCATGCAGATCGCGCACAACTGGCAATGCTCGATCCCGGTCTGATAGACCGGCGACGATCTCCGCTGCACGGAGGTCAATAGTGCCGCGCCGCTGATCCTCGCGCAGGCCAATGAGAGTTACGACTGCGACAGTGCACTTGCCGATGCCCGCACCTCCGTGGCAGACGGCGCAACGCCCTGGCCTGTGGACAACGCCCGCGGTGAGATCGACAGAAGCCTTACGGTGGTCAGACGAAGGAGGACGCCTGATGGATATTGCAGAGTTCAACCGAGAGCTCATCCACTCCCGTGAGGTGGTGCGTCTCGCCGGCGGTGAGGGGGTGGCGGCCGAGCAGCAGCGGCTCCGCAACCTGCTGCCTCAGGTGGACGAGGAAGAACGCACATGGGCCAACCGGATGATCGATTTGTTGCCGGAACTCACCGCGCCACCGCCACCCCCGAGCCCACTGATGCTTGAGGCAATAAAGATCCAGCAAGCCGCCTGTGCCAGCCGCGGCACGCGCGAGGAAATGAGAGCCGCCCTGGCTGCGGGCCGAAAGAAGATCTGGCAGATCGCCGATAGTGCGCCCAAAGAAGAAGGTGCGCATATTCGCGGTCTTACCCGCACGATCGACCACCTCGAGGAGGCGCTGGACGATCCGTTCTGGGAGTTTCCCTCGCCTCGCGCAGACCACTCCGGATGATTCCATGGCGACCGAGGCAGAACAGGTCGACTCGGCCTCGCCCACGTACCAGGAGTTCGCCAGGCTATATCGCATTGCCCGCTCGATGCGGCCAAGTGATATCGATCGGTGGAACGGCGAATTGCATGCGCACACTGACGATGTCTGGGGATCGGTCAACCCGACAACCGGAACTATCACGCTCAACCACGAGCAGGTCCTCCGATACCTGACCGGCTCGCCGTCGCATACCGACCGCGCAGAACAGGCCCAGGCGCTGCAGACCGTGTTACACGAGACCTATCACCAACGCGTGGCGATCAACGCACCCAGCGAGCCAAACGCGTTCCGGGGCTACGAGTCGAAGGCACTCGACGAAGGACTCACGGAGTATCAGGCATCTCAGGACGTCATGGCGTTCGGTGTAAGGGCCGGGTACGGCATGTTCGCCACCGACTCGCACGCCTACCCTGGGGCGTACACGGCGACAACGCAGTTGCTCGACTACGCCGTCGGCCCCGCAATGGGTCGTAACGATCTGGCGCAGAGGGCGCTTGACCAGCCGGTGGTGATGCGTTGGGACACGATCGCCGACGAGATCATACGCAATCGGCTCACAAACGTAGTACCGCCAGACCTAGGCCACCAACAAGCGGCCCGCGCCGTCCTGGTCAAAGCCATGGCACACCCAACCTGGGACGGCCTGCACCAACGCGACGAAATCGCCGGCCGCATCGCCGCACACCATGCCAAGACGGCCCTCGACAGCGCGATCGAACGCCTCCACCAGCACTACCGCACCGACCCGAGCCAGCCGTCCCCCACCACACCACCCCAACCCGCCGCCGACGTCGGCCACGACCAGATTCGCACCGCAGAGAACGCCCAGCGGACCGACCCCGCATTGCGTGCGGCGATGACCGGCCAAGCCCCGGCCTCTCACGCCACGAATCTCCTCCCCTCGCTCGGCGACCGCGCCCGGCGACGCGCCCACTCCCCCAACCAGACCGGCCGCTCCACCACCATCCCCGCTGGCCGCAACAACCGCTGAGGACGCGGCGAGCGGCCCATCGCGGTACCTAGATCGTCGGGCGTCAGCGTTACGACGACCGCAGGCCGCCGCGATCCGCGAATCGGGGACTACGTTTCGCGCCCCACAGGACAGAGATTAGGCGATCGAGGCCGGGACTCCACCGACCGACTGGCAGGCGTACTGGCTCCCTGTCACCTTCGCTTGCCAGCCCGTCCAACCTTTCGAGGTTCGGACGGAGACCTCTAGACCGTGACCGGTACGGCGCACCTATTCCAGGTTGAGGTCATCGACAAGCAGGCAGATTGGGACAAGGTAGAAGCTGCGCTCGTAACGTGGCACGCGTCCGGCGAACCGTGACTTGAAATCTTCCGAATCACCGTGCCACCGAGCGAACGGGTAATAGACGTCGGCGGCTTGTCAGGCACCTAACGCCCGCCCGTACGACGCTCGCCCGCGCAGCATCGTCGTACGGGATTAGGGCCGGGTACTGGTCACCGCAGCCCTGAGCGGCGCGTCGCGGCCAACGTCACCCACAGGTTCAGCGGGGGATCCACTAGCCTCGGTTCCGTGGTTGATGACAGCAGCGAACTGCAGAGACATCTGCAGGGCACTTGAGACTGACCTCGAGATGTACCCAGACGAGGGGCTGGGTCTCCTCCTCGAAATCGCCGGCGTACACCGCAGGCTCGGGGACCACGATCGCGCTGTCAGGATCTGGCGCGATCTGATCGCCGAAGGTGGTGAGGACAGCGACTACGCCCGAGTGGAGTACCTGGACCATCTGTTCGCCATCGGCCGCCCCGATGAGGCGAGAGCCGAACTGTCCGCGTTGAAGACCGGCCGTCGCACCTCCAGCGGCGCGTGGCAGATGGCCGCCGAAGTGCTCCAGGAGCAAGGCGAACTCGCCGAGGCGCTCACCTGGCCCATGGCAACCGAGCGCCTCACCCAGGAGGAGTTGGCCGTCCTGGGTAGCGATGCGGGCTGGGCGTCACAGCCCGGGATGCTGGTGCGCCGCTCGATCCGGGCCGAGATCGGGTTGCCGCCGATTTCACCGACCTGTTGGTGCCGGATGAGGACGAGATCCTTGCCCAGCTCCGCAAGCCGTTCCCTTCCATGGACGAGGCAGTGGACGCCGCCCGTGCGCGTGGATCCGCACCTACGGAGGTGCGGATGCTGTTCTGGCCGCGCGGCGAGTTCCAGACCGCACGGAAGCGGTGGCACGACGTGATCGACGCCTACCTCGATCAGATCCTCGACGCCCGGCATCGGCAAGGCCACTACTTCCGATGGCCACCCGAGCGGAATCAGCCGTGTTGGTGCGGGGCAACCGTCAAATACAAGAAGTGCTGCGGCAAGATCGCCTAGTCCATAAAGGGCCCACCTAGCTGAGCGAACGGTTGGTCGGCAGCATGCCGATGAGGGCATCCGCGGCCAAGCTCGCCGCCGATCCACTCGGTACAGCAACCGACACCTGCCAATGGCCGGCAGCACCCACGGCCAGCGGAACCGCCACGTGGTCGCCCTTCTTAGCGGCGATCCGGTCCGGAACCAACGCGATTCCAAGATCATGGCTCACCAACGCCAGCAACGTGTGGACGTCGTTCACCTCGATCGTCACCGGATGAGCAATCCCAGCCAGGGCAAGATCCTGTACGCCGGCAGCAGCGCCTTCGCCGGCTGGCACATCACCCAGGCCCGGGCCTAGGCCGCCACTTCGCGGCACGACGAACCTCGCCGACATCGGCTAGGCACTGGCTGAGTTCCACAACCACACCAGCGTATTGACCGGGACGCGCCCTGGCGTAGAACGAGGAGCCGACCCGCGGACACGAGGTGCTTCCTGTTCAGCGCCCGGAATGGCGCGCGGTGGACGCCAGTGCGGTGCCAATCCCAGTCCTGCCGGGTTGGCCGGCCAGCTTGCTCCTCTTGGCCTTCTCTTTCGTAGTGGCACGGCTAACCCGTTTCCTCGTCGATGACCCAGGCACGCTTCAAGGGGATGCGGGCGCGTGTTTCGTCGGGGAGGCGGTCGTAGACGGCGAAGAGGTGGTCGAGGACGTCGTTGGAGTCCCAGACGCGGATGGAGAGCCGGTCGGTGCGGATCGCCGCGACGGCGGGTTTGTTGAGGCCACCCCAGGCAACGAGGAGCCCCTGGTCGGCCTTGTGGGACGCCATTGCTCCCTGGAGGCCGCGGACGATGGGCGCCGCGATCTGCCCGGCTTCGGACTTCACCTCGACGATGAGCGTAGGTGAGTCGAGGCCCAGCGGTCCGCGTCCGGCGATGATGTCGACGCCGAAGTCGGGGCCTTCGGGGGACACATCGCAGGTGTAGCCCTCCACGCGGAGGATCTCGGCGATCAGATGGGTGAGTTTGTGCTGGCCGTAGTTCTCGACGAGGAACGTGAGGACCCGGTCGCGGATTGCTTCCAGCGTGGGCACCGGGGTCGGGTCGACAACGTCGGTGTCATCGCCTGCGCCGCCGTTCGATGATGCTGCCTGGGTTCCTAGAGCTGCTCCCCCGTTGCCGGGGTCCACGCCGGTTTGCAGCGTGGCGTCAAGGCGTGCCTCGGCGTTGTTCTTCGACGCCTGGAAGATCGTCATCGCACCGTTGATGGTGTTGAGCAGGTCGTCCTTGATTGCGGCACGGGAAATGTCGGTGTTCTTCCATTCGACGCCGATTGTGTGCCGCCGGGTGGCGTCCGGGTCATCTGTGCGGTACTTGTAGCCGCTCGCGCAGATGCCGATGGCGATCTTCTTCGTGGTCTTCATCGGCATCACGATCAGGTCACCCGGCTTGATGGTGCCGCGGAAAGCCCACAACTGGCCGGTGAAGTTCGCCTGCTTCCCCGGCGCAGCCTGCGGGAGCCCGGCGGTCACGGCAGCCCGCACCTTGTCCTTTGTTCCCGCGCTGGTCAGGTCCGCCACTTCAGCGAACCCACCGCCTGCGAGGCTCTCATCGAGCGCCAACTGCTCCCGCTCGCCGTACTTCCCGGCACGCACGATCCAGGCGGTCATGCATCACCCGTTCGTAGCGCGGAGGGGGTGGCTGGCCGGTAGGGACCGTCCGGTGGCGGCACACTCATGGCATATGCCTGTTGGCATCTGGCAGCCCTCCTGTGCTGGTTGGCCGGGGATCGTGAGGCAATGGGGCGAAACCTTGGCTGCCAATTCGTACAACAACCATGCTTGGTCCGGTGTCATGACAATGTTGTAGTCCTCATCTATAGCGAGGCTCTCGAACTCGTCATAGGACTGACCCAGCAACCCTTGCAGAAGATGAGCCAGGTGCTCTGCGGTGCCCTGCACGATCCCTGCACGTCCTGCACAGCGTGAGTCGCTCATTCTTCTCTAGTCCTTCGGTGGCGAGCACCTCGGCTTGCTGCAGGGCAAGGTCGGTCACTGACTCGGCCTTGTCCGGCGGGTAGCCGTGGACTCTTCATATGTATCGGCAGCGGTCCGGTTCAACCTGGATGAACTTATCGATGGGACCCGACAGGTTTCAGGAGGTTGCAGGATACAGGCCTTCTGTGTCGCGATGCCGTCGCGGCCATTCGAGCCACACGGCTGGTGTAGCGCCCTAAAGGCTTGCCCTTGAGCACGTGAAGGCAGGCATCGCCATGCCCTCGTGACCGATAATGGATGGCTGAGGCGGATCTGGATCCCAGCCCATTGTGATCTTGTGAAAGCAGTAATCGGCACGCCGGACCCCCAGGCGCTAGGCGCCAGGGTTGGCGCGCCTGCCACTCGCCACCGCCGGTCGTACAGGCCGGCGAGGGAGCGTACACACTTAGGCAGCGCGCGGCATGTTGACACGCATCCTGCATAGAGAACAGTGGATGCATGGTGACCTTGGATACGACGACGCATGGCTGCTGTCACCAGGCACTACATTGCTCCGTGGACCTAGAAACCACCGAACCGAGCATGATGGTCTTGACGATCCGCCTGGAGCAGGAGGCGCTTGAGGTGCTCAAA
>JAWWOY010000746.1:0-3152 GCA_033851195.1 Kribbellaceae bacterium
TGGTGCTGGCGGTCGCCCTCGGCCTGCTCGCCGGACTGGCCGACCGGTTCTTCGGCGGTACGGGCGAGGAGCGCCGCGCGATCGAGCGGCTGGAGGCCCTGGCCACCTGGACCGAGGCACTCCGCGACACCATCGCCGGTGCGGTCGGCCTGGAGCAGGCCATCCCGGCGACCGCCGTGAACGCCGCCCCGGCGATCAAGCCGGCCCTGAACCTGCTGGTGGACCGGCTGCGCATCCGCGAACCGTTGCCCTCGGCCCTGATGCGGTTCGCCGACGACCTGAACGACCCGTCGGCCGACCTGATCGTCGCCGCGCTGGTACTGAACGCCCGCCTGCGCGGGCCCGGTCTGCGCGAGGTGCTCAGCGCACTGGCCGACTCCGCCCGCGAAGAACTCGACGTACGCCGCAAGGTGGCCGCCGAGCGCCGCAGTACCCGGCGGAGTGTCCAGGTGGTCGTGGCTATCACGCTGCTGGTGGCTGCCGCCCTGATCCTGTTCAACCCGGCCTACGTCGCGCCGTACACGAGTTTCATCGGGCAGTTCGTGTTGTTCCTGGTGATCGCCGTGTACGCCGTAGGGCTGGTGTGGCTGCGCAAGCTGGCCAAGATCGAGGTGCCCGAGCGGTTCCTGATCGGTGGCAACGACCGCCGGGCAAGGAAACTCGGCGACGACCGGATGGAGGTGGTGGGCGGATGAACTGGGCCTTGTTCACGGGTGCGCTGGTCGGTGCCGGCGTGTACCTGCTGGTGCGGATCTTCATCCGGCCGGCGGCCAACGTTCGCGCCACGATCGCCCGGATCGACGCGGGCCGCTCGGGCTACACCAGCGCCGCCACGGCCAGCGCCGCCGGTGAACGCGTGCTGGGTGGGGTCGACCGGGCCCGGCACACGCTCGGCCAACGGCTCGAGGCCGAGGCGATCGCGCGCGGCTGGCAGTTCGGCCGGCTGCGCCGCGACCTCGCGGTGATGAACCAGCCGTTCGCCGCAATGCTGGCCACCAAGGTGTTCTTCGCCTTGGGGGCAATGGTCTTCATCCCGTTCGTGCTGCTGATGTTCCACCTGCTGGGCCTCGGTGCACCGGGCGCGACGCCGGCGATCGTCACGCTGGCCGCGATGGCGTTTGCCTTCTTGCTACCCGACCTGGCCCTGCGCCAGGAGGCGGAGGAGCGGCGCCGGGACTTCCGGCACGTGGTCGGCAGCTTCCTGGATCTGGTCGCGATGAACCTGGCCGGTGGCCGCGGTCTGCCGGAGGCGCTGATGACGGCCTCCACGATCGGCGACCACTGGGCGATGGCGCGGATTCGCCAGGCTCTGGCCAATGCGCGCCTGATCGGCATCACGCCATGGGACGCGATGGCGCGGCTGGGGGAGGACCTCGGCGTGGAGGAACTGCGCGACCTGGCCTCGGCGCTGGCACTGGCCGGTGACGAAGGCGCGAAGATCCGCGCATCGCTGCTGGCCCGCGCGGCCAGCCTGCGGCGCAAGGAGCTGGCTGATGTGGAGGGCAAGGCAGGCGAACGTTCACAATCCATGCTGGTCGCCCAGTTGGTGATGTGTGCTGCGTTCATGCTCTTCCTCGGTTACCCTGCGGGCGCAGCAATTCTCGGTAGCTAGTATCCCGCGCTCACAGGAAACCAGCGCGACCGATCAGCGGGGGATCCGTACAGGTATTTGAGCCGTCGTACGGGGCATACTGACCCCCGGACGGGGCACCACGAACTAACCCTGGGAAGGCAACCGGATGAACGTGGAAGTGCAGTTCGTGCGCGCGATGGTCGGCTACGCGCTGGCGCGGGCCCACAACCAGCGCGCTCGGGGGCGCAACCAGCTCGGCGCCTCCGCGCTGGAGTGGGCGATCATCTCCGCGATCCTGGTAGCGGCCGCGCTCGCGATCGGCCTGGTGGTCCGGAGCGTGATCGACAAGCGCACGAGCGAGATCCAGAAGGGCTGAGTCCTTGTCGCGGGGACTCCACCGGCGGCGGCGTTCGGAACGTGGCGCCAGCTCGCTCGAACTGGCGATCCTCGCGCCGACCCTGCTCGCGCTGATCTTCATCTCGATCCAGACCGCGTTGTGGCTGTACGGGCGATCCGTCGCGCTGAACGCGGCGCAGGAGGGTGTCTCACGATTGAGACTCGTCCAGCCGCCCGTGTACAGCGACGCGGTCGGGGAGCAGGTCCGGTCCGACATCGAGGCCTACGCGCAGCAGCTCGGCGGGAACTCGCTGGGTCACGCGCAGGTACTGACGCCGGCCTACAACAATCCGGAGGGCATGGTGTCGTTCACGGTGACGGGCGAGACGATCTCACTGGTGCCGGGGCTGACGCTGAAGGTGAGCCGGACAGCGACCGGACCGATCGAGCAGTTCCAGGCCGACGACAAGTGAGTTGGAGCATGGGCAGGCTGTTGCGGCTGCGAGGCAAACGTGGCGAACGTGGCAAACGTGGCGAACATGGCGAGCGCGGTCAGCGCGGCACGATGGCGCTGGAGATGGCGATCCTGGCGCCAATCCTGCTGATCCTGTTCATGTTCCTGCTGGCGTGTGGGCGGTACTTCCAGACCTCCTCGCTGCTGGAGAGCGCAGCCCGTGACGGCGCCCGGGCGGCGAGCCAGTCTCGTTCGCTGCCGGAGGCCCAGGGCCGCGTCGACGACGCGGTCAGTCGGAATATCGACCAGGCAGTCGAGTCCTGCAAGACCACCGCAAGCGGCACGATCACGTCCGCCTTCGCGCCAGGTAGCCCGCTGTCGGTCGAAGTGACCTGCACGATCAACTATCGCGACCTCGGTCTGCTCGGGCTCAGCGGGGACACCAAGATCACGAAGAAGTTCAGCTCCTCACTCGATCCGTACCGGGGGGTCCGCGATGCGCCGTGAGATCGATGCCGGCCGCAATCAACGGGGTGCGCTCAGTCCGGCCGTGGTGATCCTGGCGGTGATGATCTTCACGCTCGCCGGTCTGGTGATCGACGGCGGGCGTCAGTTGGGCGCCAAGTCGCGTGCCGTCGGGTACGCGCAGGAGGCGGCGCGGGCCGGTGCGGCGACCATCGACCTGAACTCGCCCGAGGCCAAGATCGACGTCACCAAGGCCGGGGACGCGGTCGCCGCATTCTGCGCGGAGGTGTCGGCCAATGATCCCGCGGTGACGAACTGCGGGAC
>JAWWOY010001114.1:0-2520 GCA_033851195.1 Kribbellaceae bacterium
CGGCGCGGCGATGTATTCCAGGAGATGAACCAGCCGGCGCAGACCTGCACCTTCGACGAAGGGCTGTATCTCAACGCCGGGCCGGGCCGCATTCCGCACCGCCACGTCAACGTGATCGATTATTGCCGCCGCTTCGGCGTCTCGCTGCAGCCCTATATTTTCGCGAGCCGCGCGAACCTGGTGCATTCATCGACGCTGGGCAACGGGCGCACCGTGCCGGTGCGCGAGGCGCTCTACAGCCTGCAGGGTCACGTCGCCGAACTTTTGGATAAATGCACGCGCAAGCCCGCGCTCGACATGCCGGTGAGCGGTGAGGATCTGGAGAAGCTGCAGGACATGCTGGTGCAGTTCGGCGATCTCACCAAGACGCCGCGCGGCTATTCCTACCAGAACCAGTCGGGACGGGCGGGGCTGGCCGAGCCCGCCGGTGTCGCGACCCCGGCCAAACCGATTTCGCCGATGAAGCTCGAGGAAATCCTGCGCTCGCGCGTGTGGGACGACTGGATCTTCCGCGACGCCGATATCTATTGGCAGACCTCGCTGCTCGAGCCGGTCGGCGGCATGGACCAGTTCTGGAAGGGCTTCATCCGCCAGCCGCTGACGCGCCAGTCCGGCACCCTCGAGGGCCTGATCCGCTACGGCGCCAAGGCGACGGAGATCGATGTCGCGGCCGACAAGGTGTCGGTGCGCTACCTCGAAGGCGGCAACGCACGCGCGCTCGAAGCCGACTATTGCGTCTGCACCATTCCGTTCCCGGTGTTCGCGCGGCTCAAGACCAACCTCCCGCAAGCCTACATGAGGGCCGCCGCCAATACCCCGGCGCAGTCGGCCGGCAAGGTCGGCTGGCAGGCGGAGCGCTTCTGGGAAACCGAAGCGCAGATCTATGGCGGCATTTCCTGGACCACCGATACCATCGACCAGATTTGGTATCCGTCGTCAGGCTACCTCAGCGCCAAGGGCACGCTTACCGGGGCTTACATGCGTGGCGCGAACGCAGTTTCGTTCAACAAGAAGTCCGTCGCCGAGCGCCTGGCGATCGCGCGCGAGCAGGGCGAGCGCCTGCATCCGGGCTATGCGAAATACGTCGAGCATGGCGTGGCGATCGGCTGGGAGAACATGGAGCATCAATTGGGCGGCTGGGTGAACGAGGACGATCCGAACTTCGGCACCAACAGCAAGATCCTCGCCGAGCCGCAGGGCCGCTTCCACATGGCGGGTGACCAGCTCACCTTCGTGTCGGGCTGGCAGGAGGGCGCGGTGATGGCTGCGCACTACGCGGTCAGCGGCATCGACCGGCAGGTGCGTGCGCGGTGACGATCGCTACGTCCCGCGCTTGCGCGGCAAGTCGGTGTAACTCTCCGCCATGTTGCGCGCGATCTTCGGATCGAAATCGGCGAGGCGATCCATCGCCTTGCGCGCTTCGCCGATGATCGAAGCCTCATGCGCCTTCTTCAGGTCCTTGACCTTGGCGGCGATGTCGCGAAGCTGGGTGATCGGGGTGTCCTTTTCGCCGCTTGGCGTTTTCTCCTTCCCGCTCGGCATGTCCTTCGCCAGCTCCAGCACGACGTCGGTGATGACGCCGATCTGTCTGCCGAAGCTCGCGACCTTCTCCACCACGTCGCGCTCGATGCCGGGATTTCCGGCGTAGTTCACATTGACGCCCGCGAACGACCACCCCGGCAGGATCGGCTGGTTCAGATTTCCCGGGGCGAAAAGATTGAACGGCCACGTATAGGAGGATGCGCTCATGAGGTGCTCCTGTGCTGTTGCATCTATTCAAGCAAAGGCTGTGCCGGACGGCTACACCGCGCGCGCCGCAGCGGGTAGAGTGCGGGCCAATCGCAGAGCGGAGGAAGCCGAATGGAAGTCGTCGAGGCGCAGGGCGTGGGCATTCCCATCGTGGGCTTCGGCTCGATGCGGCTGAAGGAGGATCCCGGCGCGCAAGCGATCTTGTCCGCGATCCGGCAGGGCTATCGCCATATCGACACGGCGGCGTTCTACGGCAACGAGCGCGAGGTCGGGCAGGCGATCCGCGCCTCCGGCGTGCCGCGTGAGGACATCTTCCTCACCACCAAGGTGCGCGACAACAATCTCAAGGCCGACGATTTCGCCCGCTCGCTCGACAACAGCTTGAAGCTGCTCGACCTGCCGGCGGTCGATCTGCTGCTGATCCACTGGCCGAACCCGCAGGTGCCGATGGCGGAAAGCATCGGTGCGCTGAACAAGGCGAAGCGCGACGGCCTCACGCGCCACATCGGCGTGTGCAATCACACCGTGGCGCTGCTCGACGAGGCGTGGGCCGTGACGAAAGAGCCGCTGGTCAACAACCAGATCGAGGTGCATCCGTTTCTCGACCAGACCACGGTGATCGATGCCACGCGCCGGCATGGCATGATCGTGACCGCCTATTGCCCGATCGCGCGCGGCCGCGTGCCGGGGAACGAAGTGCTGGAGCGCATCGGACGGACGCATGGCAAGACGGCGAGCCAAGTCTCCCTGCGCTGGCTCACCCAACAGGGC
>JAWWOY010000767.1:0-3946 GCA_033851195.1 Kribbellaceae bacterium
GCCGCCGGGTTCGAGCACGTCAATCTCGACCTGATCTACGGCACGCCAGGGGAGTCGCTCGAGGATTGGCGGGCCTCGCTGGACTCGGCGCTGTCGGCGCAACCCGACCACGTGAGTGCGTATGCGCTGATCGTTGAGGAAGGCACCCAACTGGCTCGGCGGGTCCGGCGTGGTGAACTGCCGATGCCCGATGACGACGACCTGGCCGACAAGTACGTGCTCGCCGACGAACTGCTGACGAGCGCCGGGCTGGGCTGGTACGAGGTGTCCAACTGGGCCCGGACCGACGAGGCCCGCTGCCGGCACAACGAGCTCTACTGGCGTGGCGACACCTGGTGGGGGATCGGCCCGGGCGCGCACAGCCATGTGGGTGGCGTGCGCTGGTGGAACGTGAAGCACCCGAGCGCGTACGCCGACCGCCTCGGCGCCGGTGTCAGTCCGGCGTACGCGCGAGAAGTTCTCGACGACGAGACCCGCCGGGTGGAACGCGTCCTGCTCGAGATTCGGCTGCGCGAGGGTCTCCCGCCGGGGGTCCTCGACGAGGAAGGCCGGGCCGCGGCCGAACGCGCGATCGAGGACGGGTTGCTGGTCGACGACCCCGACCGGCTGGTGCTGACGCGGCGCGGCCGGCTCCTCGCCGACGCGGTGGTCCGCGACCTGGTGCCCTGAAAGCGCAGCCGTGTATCTCAGCGTCGTCGGATCGCCCTTGACACGCTCAGTTCGGAGCCTTGACACTCAGGTCACTTTCCGTCGGGAAGCGCTCTCAAACCGTCCCAGCATCAGGGAGCATCGCATGCGGCCCAGCGCCCGCAATCGCACCGCAGTCGTGGCCGTCCTCACCGGCCTCGCACTGCTGACCACCGCCTGCGGAGGCGGCGACAACACTGCCACCGCCGAGGGCGGGGGCGGCCCGAAGATCGAACTGTCGATCGCCACCTTCAACGAGTTCGGCTACCAGGATCTCTACCGGGAGTACGAGGCGGCACACCCGAACATCAAGATCACCGAACGCAAAGCCGCCACCATCGACGAGCACATCAAGAACCTCGACGCCAACCTCAAGGCCGGCTCGGGGCTGGCCGACATCGAGGCGATGGAAGTCAGCTGGATCTACAACTACCTGGCCAAGGCCGACCAGTTCGTGGACCTGCGCAAGTTCGGTGCCGACGACCTGAAGAACCGCTGGCTGGACTGGAAGATGGCCGGCGCCACCACCACCGACGGCAAGATCATCGGTTACGGCACGGACATCGGGCCGGAGGCGATCTGTTACCGCAAGGATCTTTTCGCCAAGGCCGGGTTGCCGACCGACCGGGCCGAGGTGGCGAAGCTGTTCCCGGACTGGGCTTCCTACTTCTCCTACGGCCGCAAGTTCAAGGCCAAGATGCCGAACTCGGCCTGGTACGACTCCGCCGTGCTGACCTGGGAAGCCATGCGGAACCAGCTGATCGTGGCCTATTACTCCAACCAGGATCGCTATCTCGGCAGCGAGAACGAACTGCTGAAGAAGACCTGGGACCTGATCGCGCGCGGCACCGCGGACGGCCTGTCCGCGAAGCTGCCGGCCTGGAGCGACGCCTGGGTGCGGGCGTTCCGCACCGATGCGTTTGCGACCATCGCCTGTCCGGGCTGGCTGCTCGGCGTGATCCAGGACAACGCGGGCACGTTCGGCAAGGGCAAGTGGGACGTCGCCGACGTGTTCCCCGGCGGCGGTGGCAACTGGGGTGGCTCCTACCTCACCGTGCCGGTGCAGTCCCAGAACCAGGCGGAGGCCGCGAAACTGGCCGCCTGGCTGACCGCCCCGGAGCAGCAGATCAAGGTGTTCCGCAAGGTCGGCTCCTTTCCCTCCACCACCGACGCGTACGACGACATCAAGGTGAAGGAACAGGTCAACCCGTTCTTCAACAACGCCCCGGTCGGCAAGATCTTCATCAACCGGGCCCGGAACGTGATCCTGAAGCAGCACAAGGGTCCCCGCGACGGCGAGATCAACCACGTGTTCACCGAGGCGCTGGCCCGGGTCGACGAGGGCAAACAGAAATCCGACGCGGCCTGGACCCAGGCGCTGCGGGACGGCGACCGGGCGGCCAACAGCCGAGCGGGCGGCTGACGCGGTTCATCGCCGGTGGCGGGACGTAATACCGTGTGAACGTCGAACTCGGGGAGGTCTGATGTCGGCAACAGGACCGGACGCCGGGTCTCCCACGCTCGAGCAGGTGGCAGCCCTGGCCGGGGTGTCGCGGGCCACCGTCTCGCGCGTGGTGAACCGATCGCCGAAGGTTCTGCCGGACACGGTGGCCGCGGTGAACCGGGCGATCGTCGAGCTCGGCTACGTGCCGAACAGGGCCGCCCGTGCCCTGGTGACCCGGCGTACGGACTCTGTGGCGCTGGTGGTGCCCGAGCCAGACAGCAGGGTGTTCTCCGACCCGTTCTTCGCCGGGATCCTGCGTGGCGTCAGCATGACGCTGGCGCCGACGTCGTCCCAGTTGGTGCTGCTGATCGAGCCGGCCGACGACCAGTGGCTGCTGCGGTACCTGCGTGGCGGCCACGTGGACGGCGCGATCATCGTCAGCCACCACGGCCGCGACAACGTGCTGCAGGAGCTGGCCCAGCTACCGCTGCCGATCGTCTTCAGTGCCCGACCGCTCGGCGTCGAGGTGCCGGTGGCCAGCGTCGACGTGGACAACGTGGCCGGCGCCCGGACGGCGGTCGACTACCTGCTGTCCCTCGGACGCCGCCGGATCGGCACCGTCGCCGGGCCGCTCGATATGACCGCGGGGCTGGATCGGCTGACCGGGTACAAGGAGGTCCTCGCCGAGGCCGGGCTGCCTGCCGACGCCATTGCGTACGGCGACTTCACGGCGGACGGTGGCGAGGTCGCGGCGCTGCAGTTGTTCGATGATCACCCGGAGCTGGACGGTCTCTTCGTCGCGTCCGACCTGATGGCGACGGCAGCGCTGCGGGTGCTCTCGCAGCGAGGCAGGCGCGTCCCGGAGGACGTAGCGGTGGTCGGTTTCGACGACTCCGTCCTGGCCACCACGACAACCCCGAAGTTGACGACCATTCGCCAGCCGGTGGAGCAGCTCGGCGCTCGGATGGCCGAGCTGGTGCTGGCCAAGATCGGTGGTGCCGACCTGACCAGCCCCGAGATCTTCGACACCGAGCTGATCATCCGCGGCTCCGCCTGACGCGCTCAGTCCCGGGTGACGAAGTCGATGAGTTCCTCGACGCGGCCCAGCAGGGACGGTTCGAGGTCGGCGTAGCTGTTCACCTTGGAGAGGATGTGCTTCCACGCGGCGGCGACGTCGGCCTGGTCGGTCGCGGGCCAGCCGAACGCCTCGAGGATGCCGTGCTTCCAGGACTGCCCGTGCGGGATCTTCGGCCACGCGGCGATGCCGAGCGACGACGGCTTGACCGCCTCCCAGATGTCGATGAACGGATGCCCGACCACCAGCACGTGCGAGCCCTTCACCTGCGCGGCGATCTTCGACTCCTTCGACCCGTCGACCAGATGATCGACCAGTACGCCGAGGCGCCGGCCGGGCCCGGGCTGGAACGAATTCACGATGCCCGGCAGGTCGTCCACCCCTTCGAGGTACTCGACGACCACGCCCTCGATCCGAAGGTCGTCACCCCAGACCTTCTCCACCAGCTCCGCGTCGTGCCGGCCCTCGACGTAGATCCGCCCGGCGCGGGCGACCCTCGCCTTCACCCCGGCGACTGCCACGGAACCCGAGGCCGTCCGGGTCTTGGCCGCGGGTGCCGCCTTGGCAGGTGCCTTCAGCGAGACCGGCCTGCCGTCCACCCAGAAGCCGGGCCCGAGCGGATAGGTACGGATCTTGCCGTGCCGGTCCTCGAGATCGA
Organism: Kribbellaceae bacterium; assembly: GCA_033851195.1. Taxonomy (GTDB): domain Bacteria; phylum Actinomycetota; class Actinomycetes; order Propionibacteriales; family Kribbellaceae; genus Kribbella. The sequence continues at coordinate 3,865 of JAWWOY010000767.1, forward strand.
CGACACCGTGCTCCCACCGAACGACCGCGCCGACGAAGCCGGAACTCGGCTCCTCGACGACCAGACCGCGGGAGATCTCAAG
>JAWWOY010000804.1:0-3929 GCA_033851195.1 Kribbellaceae bacterium
GCACCAGCATCGCGCCGGTCACGCCGTACGCGACCGTGCCCAGCGCCAGCGGCCCGCCCATCGCGGCTCCCACACCGATGTCCTTGGCCTCGGCCGTCGCACCGGTCGTCACCGCCACCAGCGTCACCACCGACTCCGGCAACGCGGTACCGAACGCGGCCAGGATCGTCCCGACCGCCATCTTCCCGACGTTGAGCCGCTGCCCGAGCCACTCGACGGCGTTGACGAACCACTCACACGCAAGATAGATCGCCACCGCACACACGATGAGCAACACGAAATGCCACACGCTGATCAGCCCCAGCCTTCTCAGGCGACGCGGGCAGCGAGGAAGCATCCGGGGATGCGACCTCGGCCCGCGACGCATAAACACGTCATCGGACCGAAGGTCTCGCCCACCCACTACAGCGCGGGTGCCGCGGCCGGAGACCAGAGGCCTCAGTATGTCGACGCGCGGACTTGTGGACTACTCCCCTTCGGAGACCCCAACCATGCCATCATTTCGGCAATTGCGCAACCAACGAAATGCTCGCCAGATGACGTTGAACCAGGCGCGCAACACGGTGCCGCGGCGCAGCAAGACTTGGTCGACGACGAGCACGGACAGCAGCGTGAGGTCGAACAGCGGCAGGAACACCGCGAGCGCTATCAAAGCGGCCGCGAGCAGCGGGCTCGACCGCAGCGGCCGCCGGCCACGGGGGCCGCCCAACTCGACGAGCAGATCAGCGCGGGTCGAGGCTCTGCTGGCCGAGCTCCGGGAGGTCGACCCAGAGCTAGCTAGCCGACTGACTGATCCGCTGACGCAACTGACTGTTTAGGCAACGACCTGCTGGTGTAGGCCAGCAGCAGGAACGCGATCATGCCGAGGATCAAATGCGCGTTGCCAGGGATCGACTGCCAGAAGGTCCAGCTCAGCTCGCGGTCGTCCCGATAGGGCACCCACCAGATCGACCTGAGCACGAACAGCCCGAACCACAACACAGCTGCGATCACAGCAGGCCTCGCTCCACCCCACTGACGGTGGACGGCCTGCACCAGGCTGATGCCGAGCGGGATGATCCACACCCAGTGGTGGCTCCACGACACCGGCGACGCATATAGCACGGCCAGCGCCACGACCGAGATCGCCGGCACCCACTCGTCCGCCATCCAGAGCCGCCTGGCCAGCCAGAGCACCAGCAGGCCGAAGATTGCCGACAGCAAGAACCACAGCGGCTGCACGTACGACGCGTCGCCGCCGATCCGACTGAGGAATCCCATGAGTGACTGGTTCCCGGTATACGCCAGGCCGCCGACCCGGTTGGCGTCGCGGATCACCACGGTCCAGTAGTGCCAGGACTGGTTCGGCACGATCGCGAAGCCGATCGCCATCGTGGCCAGCAGACCGAGCAGCGCGTTCCGGAGGGCCTGCCACTGCTTGGTGACCAGCAGGAAGGCCAGGAAGGGCAGCGGGGTCAACTTCACCCCGATCGCCACGCCGACCCAGAACCCGCGCCAGCGGCTGTGTTGCGGCCGGACCAGGTCGAACAGAATCATTGCGGTGAGCAACAAGTTGATCTGGCCGAACTGGATCGTCTGCCAGACCGGCTCGAGCAGCAGCGACGCCGCAGTCAGCGCCGCCAGCACCAGGACCCAGCGCTTCCGCCACTGCTCGGGCAGCAGCGCCCAGGCTGAGGCGGGCAGGCTGACCCGCCAGATCGCCGCAATGCAGAGCACCGACACCGTCGTCCAGACCACCAGCGCGACACCCCACGGCATCGCAGCCACCGGCACCATTGCGACGGCAGCGAACGGCGGGTAGGTGAACGGAAGGCCCGAGCCTGCGAGCTTGGCGTCGTACAAGGAGGCACGCTCGAGCAGCACCGAGCCGCCCATCCGGTAGACGCGCAGGTCGATCATGGCGTCGAAGAGACCGTAGGCCCAGGCACCGAGGGCCACCAAGATCGCGCAGCCGACGACTGCGAGTACGAGCCAGCGGGCTGATGGCCAGGCCGGGCGCTCCGCCGGGGTAGGTCGAGTGGTCACGTCCTGATCCGTCACGTCAGCTCGATCCGGAAGAACGACTCGAGTTCGCGCTTTGTCCCGTCGTACGAGGTGTGGTGGATCGCGGCCATGCCGAGGGCGCGGGCGCCGTCGACGTTCAGCTCCAGATCATCGATGAAGACGCACTCCTCGGCGCGCAGGCCGATCCGCTCGGCGGCCAGGTGGAAGATCTCCGGCTCCGGCTTGCGCAGCCCGACCTCGCCGGAGATGACGATGTCGTCGAACATGCCGTCCCAGGTCTCCCGCGGGTAGGTGTTGCCCCACGAGTTCGACAGCAGCGCGGTCCGGATGCCCTTCTCGCGGGCCCGGCGGATCAGCGCGGACATCTGCGGCTGGTGCTCGAAGTGCGCGAACATCCGCTCGATCAGCCCCTCGGCCGGGACCGGGGTGCCGTCGCGCCGCTGCAGCACCGCCGCCAGTTTGCGCTCGAAGTCCGGTACGGCGAGCTGACCGCGCTCGAGCGCGTGGATCGGGTTCACCTTGGCCTCCGCCGGGCTGGCGGAGATCCACTCGACGATCGCGCTGTAGTACGCGTCGAAGTCGAGACCGTCCAGCTCGGCCCAGCGGCCGAGGGCGTCGTCCAAACCGGAGGTCAGCACCCCGCCCCAGTCCACCAGCAGACCGCGGAGCGCGGGTGTGTTGTCAGGCATGCGCGCAACACTACCCAGCGAGCCTGTTATTAGTTGTCCGCGTACTCGGTGTTAATCTCCACCTCGTACGCATCGTCGCCGGACGATAGCTGCATTGTCACGTCAGCTGAGCAGGTCTTTGATCACTCCGGCCGCGAGCTGCTGCATCGCCTTCCGCAGCTTGCTCGACCTGGCCGCGTCGGCGAGGCTCCGCCCGTGCGACAGTGCCACGTCGCACGCCGCCTGATCGAACGGCAGCAAGGCAGCAGCTTGTACGCCGGCGTACCGGCTGAGGGCCTCGGCGACAGCATCGGCCGGGGAATTGCCGAGCGAGCCGGTGCGGACCCTGTTCACCACCACGCGCGGGGTTGCGGACGGCACCGCGGCCCGCAACTCATGCAAGGCGCGGATCAGCCGGGTGAGCCCCACCGGGTCGGCGGTCCCCACCACGATCACCTCATCGGCCTCCTCCAAGGTGGCGAGAGTGGCTCCGTTGCGGCGCGGCGCGAGCGTGTCGAACGAGATCTCCTCGTCGCTCTCGATGCAGAAGCCCGCGTCCACGACTGTGCACGGCGCCAGCAGCCGGGCCGTTGACCAGACCGACTCCACCGCGGTCGGACGCAGCTCGGTCCAGCGATCGGCGCGGCTCAGACCGGTCAGCACCAACAAGTGCGGGTCGAGTTGGCGCGCCTGCCGGGCGAGCACTGCCACGTCAAGCGATCCGCTGCCCGCCGAGCGTGCAGCAGCAGCCAGTCCTGACGCCTCGTCGAGCATTCCCAGCAGCTGCGCCACCGTCCCGCCGTACACGTCGGCGTCGGCAAGCAGAGTAGAGACACCGCGAGCCGCCAACTCAGTGGCCAGCCCGACGGCAACCGTGCTGCGGCCGGGCGCGCCGGTCGGCCCCCAGACGGCGATGACCCGGCCGGTACCGGACAGCTGGTCGAAGCCGCCAGGGTCCGGATTCGCAACCGTCGCGCTGGAGAACGGCACGAACCCACCGGCGAAGTGAGAGGTCGTTGCGGGAGGGCCCGATTCCACCGCGTCCGTGATCGCACGGGCGAGGTCCTCCGCACCGACATCGGCCGGCAGGATCCGCTCGATGCCCATTCGGCTCAGGCGGTCCTCACCGGCCGTCGGCTCGCCCTGGTCGGCCGGGTCGGCTGGGTCGACAAGGGCGACCACCGCGATCCGGCGGGCGTGCAAGGCCGCGACGGCGTCGGTGGTCAACCTCGGCAGGTCCTCGGCGAGCAGTACCGC
>JAWWOY010000809.1:0-3670 GCA_033851195.1 Kribbellaceae bacterium
CCCCCGGAAACCCGCTAACCTGCGAAGATGTTTGCTCCCGCGACTGGACTCGAACCAGTAACCTGCCGGTTAACAGCCGGCTGCTCTGCCAATTGAGCTACGCGGGATCGTACTGTTTCCAGCCCAATCCCTGAGGACCGGATTAGGTTAGCAGGCTCCGGCCCGGCAACATAACTGGGTTCCATCACCCCGGGTGAGCGCTCCTGAACGCCTGCCGGAGTTACTCCCGGGTTAGATTCCGAACTCTTCGCGGACCTCCTTCAGGGCCTTCTCGGCGCTGTCCACCAGACCCGGCCGATCGGGCTCCAGTCCCTTGTCCAGAACGAAGTTCCAGGACACCTCGGCATTCGCTTCGGCGGGATTGCGGCGGCCCACGATGCGGACGCCTTTCTTGCCGACGAGGGGCACGTGGCGCTGCACCAGGACGCTCGCGTCGATGCGTTCCCGGAGCAGTTGGCCGAACCTACCCGGGTCGTCCACCGACAGGTTGGTGGCGCGCAACGGCGTACCGAAGGCTGTGGTCTCCCAGACGTGCAGGACCGATGCCTCAGAATCCCAGCCGGCCCGCTCGATCTTCTCCCAACCGACCCGGCGGACCGCGTCGCCTTCATCCGTCGGAAGGTAGAGCGCCGAACGTCCACCCGCGACCCACTGGCCACTGCTCAGCTGGACCGCGGCCAGGATCTCCTCCCGACCGGCCGGGGACTGCCTGGAGGCCACCTGAACAGCCTCGACGAGTTCCGGCGGCCACGGCGTACGGCGAAGTTTCAACACGCCGCCATGATCGCAGGCATGACCAACCAGGGCTCATGCCGCGTACTCCTGGAGGCCGATGAGGCAACGTCGACGCAACTCGCGGAGGGCATCGGCTTCAACCGCCCGGACCATCTCCGAGGAGAGCCGGAGTTGCGCGGCGGTCTCCTCGACAGTGGACTCCGCCCGGCCACGTAGACCGAAGCGCAAGGCCAGGACAGCCTGCTGAAGGTCATCCAGGAACTCCAATTGATAGGCCAGATCCCGCCGGAGCGCAGCCAGCAGGACGATGCCGTCGTCGTCGATCGACTGGTCGCTCTCATCCAGCTCGAGCGATTCAGGCCTCAGCTTCCACGCGTGGGCGCGCTCGACCCGCGCCACGGTCAGCGAGGCCTCAGCGGCCACCTCGGCGATCGAAGGCTCCCGGCCGAGTCGCTGGGTCAGCTCGCGCTGCACCGTCGCGACGCGAGTTGCATCCGTGTAGGCCTGGGCCGGCATCCGCACGAGCCGGGAGCGGTCGGAGATCGCGCGGCCGATCGCCTGCCGGATCCACCAGATCGCATACGTCGAGAAGCGGTTGCCGAGCTGGTGATCGAACCGCTCGACCGCACGCATCAGGCCGAGGTTGCCCTCCTGGATCAGGTCCAGCAGCGAGATGCCCTTTCCCGTGTACCTCTTGGCGAGTGAGACCACGAGCCGCAGGTTGCCCTCGATCATCCGCCGTCGGGCCTGCTCGCCCAGCTCCGCCACCGCCCGCAGATCCGGGTCGGGATCGCCGCCGCCGACCAGCTCGGTGGCGAGCAGCCCGGCCTCGATCCAGTAGGAGAGCTCGTTGACCTCCTCGAAAGTCAGTAGTTCGTGCCGCCCGATCTCACGCAGATACGTCACCAGCGCGTTCATGTCGGCCGGTTCGCAGTCCAGTCCAGCCATCCGGTATCCCCTCTCTTGGAAGGGATACTGCCGCGTTTCGACCCCTCGACACAGACCAGTTCTGAATCGGTGGACAACTACCACCTGTGACCGGCGAGTAACTCAAGCCTGTGGATGAAGCTGCACAGGATCGCACGTTCTGCCCCTACCCTGTGCCCCCGTACGCCGGCGGTCAGATAGGTCCACAGAAGCGCTCAAGGGACCGACAAAGCACGACACGCCGGGAAACAAGGGACCGACGAATGGGGTTAGATGGCGCCGGTGATGGCTTGGGCGCGGAGGTCGGTGCGGTAGCGCTCGAGGGCGATGAGCTCGCCGAACATGCGGTTGTACTCGTCGGCGCGTTCGATCGGGTTGGTGCGCTGCAGTTTGGACTTGAGCTCGGTGATGCGGCGCAGACACGTCAGCTCCTGGAGGCGAGCAAGGTGCGCCCGGCCGTACTGCTCGTCCGGCTCGCGACCAAGCCGCAGCGGGTCCACCGCCAGGGCGCTGACGACAGCCGCAGCCGGGTCGATACCCATCGCCTCGCGGATGGCGACCACCCAGGTCTCCCCCGGCGTCGCGTTGACCGGTCCGCCCGCCTTGGCCATGCCGGCCCGTACGGCGGCCAGCCACGGGTGGGTGAAGTCCTGATCGTCAAGCTCGTCGAACGCCTCCCCCACCAACTGCGGGTACTGCATCACGAGCTTGAGCATGTCCCACTCGATCACGAACCGCTGGTCGCGCGGACTCGGTACGTCGACCCGGGGCGGCGGCGGGGGCTCGGTCTGCACCTGCACCGGGCCGCGGTCATGGTGCACCGCAGCGGGCTGGGGACGGCTGGCAGCGCGATGCACCTCCGAGCGGACCTGGTCGACCTCCATACCGAGGTGCCCGGCAAGCTCGCGGGTGAAGCCGTCCACCTTCGAGCGGTCCCGGATGCTGATCACCAACTGGGCCGCCTCGCGCAGCGCGTCCACCCGGCCGTCGGCGCGGTCCAGGTCGTACTTGGACAGCACGTTGCCGAGCACGAACCGGTACAGCGGGACCCGTCGGCCGATCAGCTCACGGACCGCCGCGTCACCCTTCTGCAGACGCAGGTCGCACGGGTCCAACCCATCCGGCTCCACCGCCACATACGTCTGCGACGCGAACGCCTGGTCGCCGCTGAACGCCTTCAACGCTGCCCGCTGGCCGGCCTCGTCACCGTCGAAGGTGAAGATCACCTCGCCGCGGAACTGGTCGTGATCCAGCAGCAACTGGCGCAGCACCCGCGCGTGGTCGTCGCCGAACGATGTACCGCAAGTTGCCACGGCAGTCTGTACGCCGGACAGGTGGCACGCCATCACGTCGGTGTAGCCCTCGACGACCACCGCCTGACGGCCCTTGGCGATCTCGCGCCGGGCCAGGTCGACGCCGTACAGGACCTTGGACTTCTTGTAGATCGCGGTCTCGGGGGTGTTGAGGTACTTCGCCTCGATCTTGTCGTCGTCGAACAGCCGGCGCGCGCCGAAGCCGATCACGTCGGAACTCGCGTCGCGGATCGGCCAGAGCAGCCGGCCGCGGAACCGGTCGTACGGGCCGCGCTGCCCCTCGGCGCACAAGCCGGAGGCGACGATCTCGGCGTTGCTGAAGCCGCGGCTGCGCAGGTGCTGCAGGATCGCCTCGCCACCGCGCGGCGCGTACCCGACGCCGAACTGGGTCGCGGCGTCTCGATCGAAGCCGCGCTTGTCCAGGAACTGCCGGCCTGGCATCGCCTCACTCGCGCCGAAGAGTTGCTCGACGTAGTACTCGGCGGCGACCCGGTTGGCCTCGACCAACCGCGGGCGCAAATTCGCTTGTCCCCGAGGCATCGGCGCGCCGGACTCGTCGTACCGGAGCTGGATGCCGACCTTCGCGGCCAGCGTCTCGACCGCCTCGTGGAAGGTGATCTGGTCGATCTTCTGGATGAAGTCGATGACGTCGCCGCCCTCTTGGCAGCCGAAGCAGTAGAAGAAGCCCCGGGCCG
>JAWWOY010000844.1:0-3898 GCA_033851195.1 Kribbellaceae bacterium
GCGCGGTTCTGGCCGATCATCACGAAGGTCGACAAGAAGATGGCCTCCAGCGACACCACCAGGGTCAGCGTCGGCCAGGGACTGGACTCGATGAACAGCATCCAGGTCGCAAAGACGACGGCGTGCAGATAGACGAACGGCATCGACCCGGCGAAGGCAGTGATCGCATCCGCGATCCGGAGTTGCGCGTCCGCGGCTCGCGCCTGCCGATGCGCCACAACGACCGGGTGATGGAGTTGGCTGGGATCGGACATCTGCTGACTCCTCGGCTGGAACTGGTCGCCTCATGATCCCGTGCCACCTGTTCGCCGTACTGGCCGGGATGTTTCGTCTCCACCACACCACTAGCAGCGCCTCGGCCTGGTCGTTCTCAGAGAGGCTATCTAGTGTCCCGTGAGGGCGGTCCACTAGTGTCCCCGTGAGACAACCACTAGGTATTGAGGATCCACGACGGCCCGCTGGGATCGTCGAGCCAGATCTCGTGACTACGGCCGGCGATACTCAGGCCGTAGCGCTGCCGCGGTGGTCGCCCGTACTTGAGGAAAATGCGGTGCGCCGATTCGAGCTCCGACCAGATCAACTGCGGGCCGCCCTCGACCACCTTGCCGTCCTCGTGCAGATCAGCGATCGAGCCGTCCGCGCTCCACACCGTGGCGGCGCCGGTCTCCTTGCCTTCGTCATCTATCTCGTACTGCCAGTTCAGGCGCGGCAGCAGAAGGCTGATCAGGAAGAGAAAGTCGCTGTCCTGCAGGACCACGCCGGGCAGCTCTGACGGCCTGGCCTTGGCGTTCGGGATCTCCGGTTGGTTCCGGGTCTCAGTACCTCGGACAGGCAAAAAGAAAGCCGGCGTCGACAGGAACCTTCCCATCCCGTCCTTCTGGACTCGAACCAGCCCGACGCCAAGTGGCGCGATGATTGTCCCTGCATCGCTGAGCTGATCGAGCCAGCTCTGCGAGACCCGGTTGACGCCGACAGTGACAACAATCCGCTCGTACGGCGATCGCGCGGCATGCCCGGCCAGTCCATTGCCTGCGACAACTAGTGGTTGATAACCGGCCTCATGCAAGTGTTTGCTTGCCAGCGCGGACAGCCCGGGGTCGACATCGATGGTTACGATCCGGTCGTCGCCCAGCCGATGGCTGAGCAGGGCCGCGTTGTAGCCCGTGCCAGTCCCTACCTCCAAAACGCGCTCGTGTCCTTGCAGATCGAGAGCTTGGAGCATGGCTGCCATCAGGCTCGGCTGGCTGCTGGACGAGACCACCACGCCGTTGATGACGTGAGTGGGCAACGGCTTGTCGTCATACACGTCGGACAGCCAGATCTCGTACTGCTCGGGCTGGTCGCGGCTGATCTTCGTCTGCAGATTGTTGATGAAGTACGCCGGCACGAACATATGTCGCGGCACCTCCTCGAAGGCGGTCCGCAGGGCGAGGTCGCTCAGTTCGCCTTGCTCCACCAAGACCTTCACCAGGTCCCGGCGGAGTGCCGCAGTTCGTTCGTCGTCAACTTGGATGCGATCGGCCCTCTCTCGTCCTTCTGCATGAGTGTGCCGGAACTGTGGCGATTGGCAAGCAAAGACCCGCCCGAGGCGTACTGCGTTCAGGGTTACATCCGGCATCGGAGCCGCGATCGCCCCCCGGATAGGTTGGACAGGGCAACAATCCGAAGGTGCAGATGTGCAGCAGCAGCCAGCCGCAGGTGTCTGTAACTGACGTTGGCGCCCGGGCTGCTGCTGTCGTTGAGCGCGCAGGCGCTCGGTCTCGCCGTCGGCCCTGACTCGCCGTTCGACCGGCCGGCACTCAAGCGTCCATCGTGGCGTAGGAAATTGTCGGCTTTGCCTTCCGGTATTCCTAACGCTAGGATTCACCGCGTGACTGCCGGGTCGGCCATTGGCCATAAGCGAGTTAGGTACCCGGTCACGGCCTGAGCGCCGGGCGGCCGAGAGGCCCACCGCTCTTTCTCTTCCGCGCTTCTAGTGTCCCGTGAGGGCGGTTCCTTTTCGGGACAGCAGCGCGGTTCCTCCTTCGTCTTCGACGGTGTCAGTTGCATGTCAGTCGCCGTCGGTTTCGCGAGCCACTCATGAACCGAGCCGCTTGGCGATCGCCAAGCCCGCCGGGGATCTGGCGCGCTCCTTCACATTTTGCGATGCCACGGCCCACAACGCCGGTGGTGAATATGTCCTGCCCTGTTTGTGATGCCCACAAATCGGCGGCGGGATCACTGATCCTGGGAAGAAAGTAGAGAATGCCGAACAATTTCAGCCAGCAGATCATCGAGGAGTTCCGGGCCAACGGCGGCCGGGTCGGAGGTCCTTTCGAGGGCACCCGGTTGCTCTTGTTGACCACCACCGGAGCGCGGTCCGGAGCTCCGCACACAACCCCCGTGGGCTATTACCCGGATGGCGCCGAACGAGTACTGGTCATCGGCTCGGCCGGCGGCGCACCGAAGCATCCGGACTGGTACCGCAACCTGATCGCCAATCCTCGGGTCAAGGTCGAGGCCGGCGTGTTCACCTACGATGCGGATGCCGTCGTTCTGGAGGGCGCCGAACGCGACCGCATCTTCGCCCGCGCGGTCGAGGCTGACCCGGGTTGGGCCGACTACCAGGCCAATGCAAAGCGCATCCTCCCTGTGGTCGCCCTTCACCAGGTTGCCGGCGGACCGCCGAACGCGGCGTCGTTGGGCGCGGCGCTGAAGCTGGTTCATGATGGGTTCCGGCGGGAGCTCGCCCTGATCCGCAAGGAGTTCGCCAAGCCGGGTCGCGGACTGGGTGCTCAGCTCCGGATGAACTGTCTGACTGTCTGCCAGGGGCTGCACCACCACCACACCGGCGAGGATGCCGGGGTCTTCCCATTCCTCGCCAAGCGCTATCCCGAACTCACGCCGACTCTGGATCGGCTGAGCCTGGAGCACGGGAAGATCGCAGTACTCCTCGAGGAGTTGCAGAACGTCGTCTCCGAGGAGAACGCGGATCCGCTGCAGGCGCTCCGCGAAGTGAAGCGGCTCACGGACGAACTCGAAAACCATCTGACCTTCGAGGAGGAGCAACTGATCCCGATCCTCGACGCGCCGCCTGCCTGAGCTAACGGCTCGGAGTGTCCTGAGTCGGAAGGCGGCACGCATCTCCGGCGCCAGGCACGCGCCTCGCTGCGTTGTCGTCGGGGCACAATGACCAACCACATTGGTCCCTCCTCCGCCCTGCGATGCCGCACCTGGACACCGGAGCTACGCACCAGCCTCCGACCCAGGACGCAGGGCGGCTCAGTCAGGAGCCGCCCCAGCTTGCCGCCCACCCCAGAACGGTCATCAGGTCGAGAGCGACGGGTCGGCCTTGTGCACGGTTCGGCCAGCCCGTGCCGGTGTGAACGGGTGAGCGGTGCACAAGGTGTAGCGACGGGACCGGATCGAGTTCCGTAAGGACAGCAGTCCTTGCGGCCTCAGGTCAGCTACTCGGTCCACGAAGGTAAGGGAGTGATCACCCGCGGTGAGTCAGCTCTACTGGCTCCCGAAGCCGTGTTCGACCACCTCGACCTGCGGGACCTGACCATGGTCTGCCACGACTGGGGTGGCGCCGGCATGGAAGCGGTCCGCATCCGTCCGACATCCCAAGGCGGGAGTAACCATGGTGACGAGCGGTGCCGTGCGCTTGCGCGCCCACTCGTCGAGGTGTGTTCGCGGGGCTCGTTGTCGCGGTCCTCGTACGCGATCTAACCCCTGCTCACACTACGACCGCATGTGCGGAACGTGCTCGGGTTGATGCTCCCAGCGCAACCGGTGTGAGCCGAAGCCCGCGGCGTGTTCGCCGTCGTGGCCCGCCGGCCGGCGGCATAGATAGTGCGGCGAGTAGAGGTCGCGGCAAGAGTCTCGATAACTCGTGTACGCGAACTCGAGGTCGAGG
>JAWWOY010000907.1:0-6588 GCA_033851195.1 Kribbellaceae bacterium
CGACCCGAAACTGCGGGTGGAGTACGCGCTGACACCGCTGGGCCGCAGCATGCTGGAGCCGCTGGCCGCCGCGTGCCGATGGGCGGCCGAGCACTGGGACGAGCTGCTCGACGCCCGCGAGGGCGGCGAGGGCGGCATCTCTTCCATCGGCTGACTCGAACCTGCGTTGGCGCGTGCCGCACCGGACGAGCCGCACCTCTGTGTTGACTCGGGGAATCGCCAACAGCGGTGTCCGCGGCCCAGCCGTAGCCGCCGCCCGCAGTGAAGATGTCGGAGGTCTCGGTGAAGCGGCCCGTGAGGACCAACTCGCGGGAATGTCCCGCTAAGCCGGAGGAGGGAAGTTTGGCGGGTGTGCCGTACGTTGAGCGGTCGTGTCGACCACTTTCCCGACGCGAGACCAGGCTGAGGCGTATGGGCGTTATCCGGCGGAGCCGCCGGATCGGGAGGGGGCTTGAGGAACATCGGAACGAAAACCGGCGCTAAGCCTCCCGCGCGCGCCTGAGAGCACTTTGACCTGGGCTTATGTGGTGGCTGAACCTTCGGCAGTCGTGTTGATCATTGACTGTGTGGAGGTCCGGGGTGCCGGTCGAGTTCCTGACTGATGTGCAAGCCGCCGCGTACGCGGCGTTTGACGGGGCGCCGTCCCGTGCGGAGTTGGAGCGGTTCTTCTTCCTGGACGACCCGGACCGGGAGATGGTCGAGGGCAAGCGGCGGTCCCACAATCGCCTGGGCTTCGCGGCCCAGCTCACGACCGTGCGGTATCTCGTGGTGTTCCTGGACGACCCGACCGACGTGCCGGCCGAAGTCGTCGGCTACCTCGCCGAGCAGCTCGGCATCGAGGACTCCTCGGTGCTGAAGGCGTACGGGGAGCGGGAGAACACCCGTCTGGACCATGTGCGCGAGCTGCGGCGGGTGTTGGAGTACACGGAGTTCGCCGAGGCGGAAGCCGAGTTGTGGGTGTGGGTGGACGCGCGGGCCTGGACGACCGGGGAGGGCCCGAAGGCGTTGTTCGACGCGGCGGTGGGGTGGCTGCGCGAGCGGCGGGTGCTATTGCCCGGCGTGACGACGCTCGCTCGGCTGGTGGCCTCGGTGCGGGATGCGGCGAACCAGCGGCTGTGGGACGGCCTCTACGGGTTGCTGAGCACCGGTCAGCGGGCGGTGCTCAACTCCCTGCTGACCGTGCCGCCCGGAGCGCGGGTGTCGGAGCTGGACCGGCTGCGGCGCGGTCCCGTACGGATCTCCGGCCCTCAGATGAAGTGGGCGCTGGAGCGGGCGGAGGAGATCGCCGACTTCGGTATGGGCGGGCTGGACGTGTCGGGGATACCGCCGCGCCGGCTGGCGGAGCTGTCGGCTGCGCCATCGCGGCGACTCCCGGCGCCTGGCCACCCTGTTGGCCACGGCGGTCTTCCTGACGAGCAGGGCGGTCGATGACGCGCTGGACCTGCTGGAAGTGCTCATTGCCACGAAGCTGCTGGCCAGGGCGGAGCGGGAGACGGTGAAGCAGAAGATGAAGACCCTGCCCCGTGTCGAGCGGGCCTCGGCGAAGCTCGCGACCGCGTTCCAGGTCGTCTTCAACACCACGTCCGAGCACGTCGACACCGACACCGGGGAGATCGCCCCGCCGGAGGTGGAGTCGTTCGAGGCGATGTGGGAGCGGATCGAGGCGGTGGTGCCCCGGCACGAGCTGGCGGCCGCGATCGCGGCGCTGTTCGAGCTGACCCCGCCGCTGGACTCGGACGCGGACGAGGCATGACGGGCGATGCTGGTCACCCGGTTCCCCACCGTACGGCCGGTTCCTCAAGCTCCTCGTCCAGGTCGTCGACTTCGGCGCCACCCCGGAGGGCCTGCCGGTCCTCAAGGCGCTGAAGACCCTGCCCGACCTGATGGGGCGCAAGAAGGTGGGCCCCGCCGAGATCGACACGTCCCTGCTGGTGGGCTCGTGGCGGCGGCTGGTGCTGAGTGCGCCGCACCTGGAGCCGGGCACGGTGGACTGGAAGGCGTACGTGTTCTGCGTGCTGGAGTCCTTCCACCGGATGCTGCGCCGGCGGGAGGTGTTCGCGAAGAACTCCTCGAAGTGGGGCGACCCTCGGGCGAAGCTGCTGGACGGCGAGGCGTGGGAGCGGGTCCGCCCGACCGTGCTGGCCTCCCTGAACCTGCCCGGCGAGCCGGGTGAGCATCTGGCGGCGCGGGCCGCGCTGCTTCACGGCACGTGCCGGGAGGTCGCCGCGCGGGTGCCGGCGAACTCCCAGATCGTGTTCGACGACGACGGACGGCTGCACTTCGCCGCCCTGGAGCCGGAGCCCGAACCCGCCTCCCTGCTGGACCTGCGGAAGGCGGTGGAGGCGATGCTGCCCCGCGTCGACCTGCCGGAGGTACTGCTGGAAGTCTTCTCGTGGACCGGCGCCGACCATGCGTTCACCTCCATCACCGGCGGCGAGGCACGGCTCAAGGACCTGAACGTCACGATCGCCGCGCTGCTGGTCGCGCACAGCTGCAACGTCGGTTACACCCCGGTCATCGGCTCCGCCGACGCGCTCAAGTTCGGGCGGCTGTCCCACGTCGACCAGACGTATCTGCGGCTAGCCACCTACCGGGCCGCGAACGCCACGCTCATCGAGCACCAGGCGGTGATCGGCCTCGCGCAGGCGTGGGGCGGCGGGCTGGTCGCCGCGGTCGACGGGATGCGGTTCATCGTCCCCGTCCCGTCCGTCTACGCTCGCCCCAATCCCCGCTATTTCGGGCGCCGGGGCGGGGCAACGTGGCTGAACATGATCAACGACCAGGCGGCGGGACTGGGCGGGAAGGTGGTGGCCGGCACCCCGCGGGACTCGCTGTACGTGCTCGATGTCCTCTACGACCGGGATGACGGCAAGCGCCCGGAGATGATCGTCACCGACACCGCCTCGTACAGCGACATCGTCTTCGGGCTCCTGACCCTGGCCGGGTTCGCGTACGCGCCCCAGCTGGCCGACCTGCCGGACCAGAAGATGTGGCGCATCGACCGCACCGCCGACTACGGCGCCGCCCGCGGCCGGGTCGACCTCGCCCGGATCGAGCGCCAGTGGGAGGACATCCTGCGGATCATCGGCTCCATCCACACCGGCGCCGTCCGCGCGTACGACGTCATCCGGATGCTGTCGCGGGACGGGCGGCCGACCCCGCTGGGGGATGCGATCGCCCACTACGGGCGGATCGCCAAGTCCCTGCACATCCTGCGTCTGGCCGACGAGCCCGGCTACCGGCGCCAGATCAAGGCGCAGGCCAACCTCCAGGAGGGCCGCCACGCACTCACCCGGAAGATCTTCCACGGCAAGACTGGGCAGCTCTACCAGCGCTACCAGGACGGCATGGAAGACCAGATCGGCGCGCTCGGACTCGTGCTCAACGCCGTCGTGCTGTTCAACACGCGGTATATGGACGCCGCGGTGAACCAGCTGCGCGCCGACGGCTTCGATGTCCGCGACGAGGACGTCGCCCGACTCTCACCGTTCGTACGGCACCACATCAACCTGCTCGGCCGGTATTCGTTCCAGCTCCCCGAGCTGCCGGGCGGCCTGCGCCCGCTGCGCGACAAGGACGCCACCGACGACGAGTGATGCGGCAATGCCGTACGGCATCATCGGCTCGTCGTGGTCGTGACCAACTTGACCAAGGCATACCTGCTGGTCAGCGACCCAGAAGGGGTTCCGGGAGCCGTCTCGCCCGCCGGGGCCGTGACGGCTTCGCGGACCCGCCCGTCCCGTGGGCGGCCCGGCACGCCCTCTGCCGGCGCGAAGGTCGGCAGTACACGGAGACACGGCGGTGCCCGTGGGCGGCGGCGGTGGGGTGTGCGGGCCGGCGGTCAGGCGGTGTGTCGCGGCGATGGAAGGCGAGGGCGGGTCATAGCCGTGTGGCCGTACGGATCAGCCCGGCGAGGGCGAGGGAGCGGCTGTGCGCGGGCCAGGCGATGTGGGTGACGACGGGGGGTGCGTCGGTTAGGGGGACGGCAGTGTGCTCGGCCCATAGCCAGGCGCGGGCTGAGTCGGGGAAGACGGCCACGGTGCGTCCGAGGGCGATCAGCTGGGCCAGCTGCGTCTGGTCGTGGATCTCGGGGCCCGGGCCGGGTGGGTACGTGCCGTGGCGGGACCAGCGGGCGAGCGGAAGATCAGGGATGTCGCTGACGTCGGCCAGGGACAAAGTCCTGTGCGCGGCGAGGGGGTGCCCGGCGGGCAGGATAGCGATCTGCCCCTCGGTCATCAGTTCCTCGCTGTCGAACCCGGCGAGGGAGTTGAACGGCGCGTGCATGAGCGCCACATCAGCGCGGCCATCGCGCAGCATCCCTTCCTGCTCACACGTGCCGCTCGGTAGCACCTCGATCTCGGCGGCGTCGGGCTCGGCCGCGTAGGCGTCGAGGAGCTTGTGCAGCAGCTCGTGAGACGCGCCGGCCTTCACCGCCAGCACCAGGCGGTTGCGGAGGCCACCCGGACTGTCGGCGCCACCGGCGCGACGGGTGCGGCGAGCGGCAGCGGTGGTCGCGTCGAGGGCTGCGCGGCCCTCGTGCAGCAGCATCTCTCCGGCGCCGGTCAGGGAGACGCCGCGGCGGTTACGTTTCAGCAGACAGACGCCGAGGCGCCGCTCGAGCTGCTGGATCGCCCGGGACAGCGGTGGCTGGGCCATGCCGAGGCGCTCGGCGGCGCGACCGAAGTGCAGTTCCTCTGCGACGGCCATGAAGTACCTCAGCTCGCGGGTCTCCAAGGTGTCCATGGCCACAGCATACCTCGGTGATACCTACCGGGTATGACAGTGCACTGTATCGGTATTGGATGCGCCGCTTGTCCGCGAGCGAACATCGACGGCATGAGCGAAACGAAGATCGCGCTGGTGAACCGCGCGAACAAGGGGTGCCGTTAACGAACGGCGAACCAAGTGACAAGTAACCATCTGCAGTATCCAGCTCAGCAGAAAGACACAGCATGAACACACCCTCCGCGTCACTGCCCGGCGGCACCTGGACCCTGGGCGATCTGACCGTCACCCGCTTCGGCTACGGCGCCATGCAGCTCGCTGGCCCCGGGGTCATGGGCCCGCCTGCCAACCACGACGGCGCGCTCGCCGTCCTGCGCGAGGCCGCCGGCCTCGGGATCACCCATATCGACACCGCCAGTGCATACGGACCACGCGTAACCAACCAGCTGATCCGTGAAGCGCTGCACCCCTATTCCGAATCGCTGCACATCGTGACCAAGGTCGGCGCGGTCCGCGATCAGCAGGGGGGCTGGCCCCCTGCCCGGCAGCCCGAGGACCTGCGCCGCGCCGTCCACGAGAACCTTGAGGACCTCGGCCTCGATTCGCTCGACGTGGTCAATCTCCGGCTCGGCGACGCTCAGGGTCCCCAGCCCGGCTCGCTCGCCGAGCCCTTCGAGACCCTCGTCGAACTCCAGCAGCAGGGCCTGATCCGGCACCTCGGAGTGAGTAACACGACAGCGGAACAGGTCGTCGAGGCGCAGGCGATCGCGCCGATCGTGTGCGTGCAGAACATGTACAACCTCGCCTACCGTCAGGACGACGAGCTGATCGACGATCTCGCCGAAAAGGGCGTCGCCTACGTGCCTTTCTTCCCTCTCGGCGGCTTCACCCCGCTGCAGTCCACGGCGCTTTCTGCCGTGGCCACCCGGCTGGATGCGACGCCGATGTCGGTCGCCCTGGCCTGGCTGCTGCGGCGGTCGCCGAACATCCTGCTCATTCCCGGCACCTCGTCGGTGGCGCACCTGCGCGAGAACGTCGCCGGCACGGGACTCTCGCTCTCCGACGAGGAACTCGCCGAGTTGGACAAGATCGGCCACTAGCAGGACGCAGCCCGGCCCCCAGCAAGACCAAGGGGCAGTGGCGGATGACGTGATGCGGGCCTCATCGTTGGTGACCGAGGGGCGTGTTCACACATGCTGCTGCGCGGTGGCGCCGCCCGAGGCGGCTCCACCGCGCCAGGGTTGAAGTTCAGCGTGAGGGACGGGCTCCACTCGCCGGGCTGTGGCCGCGGTCGGCGGTCAGGCTTTCAATTGGTCGCGCAGGAACGCGACGACTCCGGCCCGGTGCCAGCGCTCACCATCATCCAACTGCCCTCATACACACCGGAGCTGAACCCGGTCGAGCTGCTGTCACCTGATCTGCGACGAACCGGACCGCGTCATCGGCAGCGCGCTCCGCCCGTGCGGGGAGCTGCCCGTGCTGAATGTAGAAACTTCAGCAGCAGCACACGAACCCGAGCTTGGTCGCGCCACCCTTGCTAACCACCAGGCTCTGCTCGTCACCCAGCAACGTCCATTTCTCGACCAGCTCGTCGAGCTCGATCGACCGATCCACGATCGGCGACACTCTCGCCACCAGAGCCCCAGCGCCACCCCTCACTCGTTTGCCGCTAGTGACACGCTTCTTACCAACACCCCATATAGAAGCCCTCGGCCAAGAAGGCATCGATCTCGCCACGAACGAGCTCGACCAGCGGTAGGGGGCTCGCCGGTGCGCGGGCTGCACTCGGTGGGAGACGAGCTCTGGACTCGTTGTCCAGAGCATCGAGCACGGCATCAGCGAGCGTCGACGTCGTACTGACCT
>JAWWOY010000913.1:0-4392 GCA_033851195.1 Kribbellaceae bacterium
CTTTTCGTAGGCGGCGAAACCCTTCTCGTCCGACTCGACGTACGCGCCGATGATCAGGTGGGTCTCCAGCGCGCGGCAGATCGCGGCGTACCGGTCGAGGCCGGCGTTGCGGAATGTGTCGCCGAGCACCCAGGCGACCTCGTGATGCTCGGCGGTCCCCACCAACCACTTGGCAGGCAGCGTGTACCAGAGGAACTGCTGGACGTCCCGCTGACTCAGCACATCCAGATCGCCATCGCCGACCAGCGTGCTGATGGCTTGCCGGGCAATCGCCGCGGACTGCTCGTCCAGGTCCTTGAACCACGCGTCCTCCACCCCGCAAGTGTGCCGGATTCCAGAGCGTGCCGGGCCTGCAAGCCCCCGTTCTTCGACCTCAACTCCTCCTGCGGGGATGCCGAGTTACCGGCGTTCAGTGGCCAGCCGACGGTCCTTGCATGACTTGCTCGTGAACGGCTTCCACGGGTTCCGGCCGGAGGCAACGCCGGGTGTGAACCATTGGGAAGCTGATCGCGTCGGCGAGAGCAGGCCGGTCAGGACTTGGGCAGGGTGTTGATGTAGTTGGTGCCGCTGGTGTAGAAGCCGTCCACGGCATTCTGAACATCCTTCAGGGATACGGCTCGATCGGCTCGGTAATAAAGCCAGTTGACCCGCATGTCAAAGGTGCGAGGACCCTTGAAGGGAAGGTCGATGAGCCACGCGCTGAAGTGAATGCCTGTGCGCTCGCGGGGGAAGTACTTGCCGTCGCTGCTGAACAGCTCGCGGCCGTCCAGGGAGTAGGTGACCACCCCCTTCACAGCGGTGATCATCATGGTGTGCCAGCCCTCGAGGTGCTCCTTGAGGGCGTGGGTGACCCGGTCCCCCTGCGTGGCGCTGCTCCAGCTCGTGGTGTCGAGTCTGGGACCCGGCGCACCCCACCCTCCGTTCGGCATGTACTCGAAGTCGAGTTCGCTGTACTTCGGTGACGTGTGCACGGGTGAGATCGCAAAGAAGGACTCGTTGATGTGATCGCCGTTGCGGCCACTCGTGGGCTTGACGCTGAAGTAGACCCGGACGGCAACGGTTCCCGTGAAGTAGTTGGCGTTGGTGCTCTGTAGTTCGGCCTGCCGGGTGCCCTGCTTGGTCCCGTCGGTGCGGACCCGCAGCTGCAGCGCCTGGCCTCCCTGAGCGGTTGACTCGGACGGGAAGCTGATGCCTGCGGCCGACCAGGTGTCGTGGATCCCCGGGCCGCCCGCGCCGGTGCGGACCTGCCAGCCGTTGGAGGAGAGCGCGGGGTCGTCGGGGCCGCGGTAGTGGAAGTTGTCGAACATGACCCCCGCCGGTGGCGCGGCCACGGACGGTGCCGGCCCGCGGGAGGGCGAGTCTTGCGCCGACGAGGGGGCGCCTCCGCTCGGCTCCTCCCCCCAGACGAGCGCGCCACGTAGGTACGCGGTCACCAGCGTTGAGGGCGTGTAGCGGGCGTCCTTGGCGTTGAACGAGCGGTCGTTCGCTTGGTTCAGCTCCTTTTCGTCGAGTCTGTAGAGCTGGAGTCCGATCCCCTGGCTGGTTTCTCCGGGCGCCAGTCTGCCGGCCCCCGGCGTGAAGCCGATCTGTAGGTAATGGCTGGCGGTGGGAGTGGGACCGGCCAGTTTGCCGATCTTTTCGGTGATGTTCGAGCAGCCGATATGTGTCTGGACGCAATTGGCGCCGTACGTGGAGGCACCGTCCGCAGTGAAGTAGTACCGAAGAGTCACGTCGCTCAAGGCCACATCCTTCTTGGAAGTGTTGATGACTTCCAGCCACGGCTTGGCCGTGGTGACTGTCGCCTGGGCGGCGGTCCGGTAACGGACCGTGAGATCAGTGGGCTCGGGATGGGCGGATCGCCAGATGGGATAGAGCGCGGTGCCGCCGACGGCGAGAGTGATCACGAGGAGCAGCAGTTTGAGCACAGACCGCACACGACGACGAGAGTTGCGGCGAGGACCCACGGAGCTCCTTGGCAAGATGCAGGGGCGGCGATACTGGGTGCACACGCTGCGCACCAGGTCTTAATTCTGATCACGTTCGGCGCCATCGTAATCATGGCTCGCCCCATCCCGCCTCCTGGTCGCTGATAGGGCCGCCGGTTCGCCCAGTTTGCCTCTCGTCGTCAAGACCGGGACAGGGGCCATTCGTTCGCAGTGGACGCGGCGACGGAGCCGATCCTCAACAGTGCTGTCGATCACAGTTCGACGCCGTCCCTTGACACTCCGTGGATCCAGGAACTTCTGACTCATGATTTCTTGCCCGGCAAGGACCTCGCAGTGTATTTTCTCCCCTCGTGTGTCCTCACAAGATCACCACAACGTGCTGATTGGTGAGTGGCCCGAGGGGGAGGAACGGCCTTGTCAGCCACTACTGGGCGGCACCCTGCGCGCGCTGAAGCACCGCGCACAGCGCGCAGTCGACATCGGAGAGGCCGCACATCCTCCGATGAGGTAGGCAGTGCAGTCCGCTACGAGACCGTTGTCCTTGTCCCGGCGCGGAACGAGGAGGTCGGAGTATTCACTTCGCTGAGGTCCCTGGCCGCCCAGAGCCGACGTCCTGACCTCATCATCGTGGTGGTCAACAACTCGACCGACCGTACCGAGGACTTCGCGCGCCAGTTCGCCGCCGACGAGCACGCGCCGCCGACGGTTGTTCTGACCCTCGACCACAACCCGCACAAGAAGGCGGGCGCCCTCAACTACGGCCTCCGCTGGCTCAGGGAGTCCGTCGGCGGACGGCTGACCAAGACGGTGCGGCACGTCCTTGTCATGGACGCCGACACTGAGCTGCACCCGGAGTTCATCGAACGGGCCCGCAACGTCATTGCATCCGATCCAGAGCTCGGCGGCGTCAGCGCCGCCTGCCTCGGCCGCACCAACCTGTGGCGCAACCCGTGGCAGCGATTTCTTCTCGGCATGCAGATCATCGAGTACGGCCGGGCCGCCAACGCCCGTTTTCGCAGAGACGTCCACACCATGTCGGGGGCCGGCTCCTTCTACCGGGCCGAGGCATTGCAGAGCCTGCTCGACTGGCGGGGCGAGGTCTTCTGGGAAGACCACCGCAATCTGGTCGAGGACTACGAGACCACCCTGGCGCTCAAGGAATCCGGCTGGAAGGTGACCATCAACCAGCTCTGCATCGCGTATACCGACCTCATGCCCACGCTACGCGAGCTGATTCAGCAGCGCGAACGGTGGAGCCGTGGCACCGTCGACACCCTGCGTGGCCGCGGCTGGACGCGGTTCACCTGGCACTCAATCGCCACCCTGATTATGGGGCTCATCGGCTTCGCCTACATTCTGGGTTGGGGCTTGACCAACCTCGTGATGGCCGCGAAGGACGGCTTCTCCCAGCAGCCGATCTTCTGGCTGCTCTTCGCCTTCTGGATCGTTTATCCGGCACTCCGGGTACGGAATCTCGGGTGGAAGGGGATGCTTGTCGAGGCCCTGCTGATTCCAGAGCTGGTGTACACCGTTGTGCGGACTTATTGGCTTGTGTCGTCCATCGTGAAGTCTTACGTGACCCGCGTATCCGCGTGGAAATGAATCAAGGAGAGCAATGAATTCGCTCAAGGGATTGGGGGTCTGCGTGGTAGTCGCAGGCATCGCCTGGGCGGTGACCCAGGTGGACGTCTCCAACCTGATACTCGGCGCCACTGTCGCGATCATCGCCGTGTCACTGAGCACGTACACGGCATCGATGAGGCGGCGCCAAAGAGATTACCGCATCGCAGTTGCTCCGCGCCGACGAAAACGCGACGTTCGTGAACGACTCGGCCTCGTCGAAATGGGCGCTAGGATCCCCGTGGACCTCCCCCGGGACCTGCGCCGAGAGGAGTGGCACCAGCCAGTGGACCAGGGCGACATGGTCCCTAGCGAGCACGAGACATTTCGCATCGAAAACACCGGCTGCATCACCCTGCACCAGCGCCTCACCAATCCGCAAGCCGGTGGCGAGCATGAACAGGCTCAACTCCGGCAAGTCCTTCCGGACAGCCGTCCTCGGGGCGCAGCCGCGGGCAGTCAGGCCGCGATCTCCTCGTCGGACAGCGCCCCTAACTAGAGTGGTGTGTCTCGTAAATAGCTTTAGTGCCGTAGGCCGGCCGCGCCAGCAATAGTGCGTCTGGCATCCGAGGGCGGACTCGAAGCCGAGCCCGTCGCGGTAGAACTCGAACGATCGCGGCCGGTCGGCGATCGGCAGGCAGATGGTCCAAGGTCGCGTGGAATCAAACGCTCTCCTCGTGGTCTTGGCTGAACTGTGCACTTGGTTCGCCTCGTAAGTGTCCGGTCGGCAAGGTCCGCCCGCAGACCACTAGCAGCAGATCCTGCGCGGAGCCGGACAACGGCTGACCGGATCCGAAGGTCCAGTCGAGATCGTCGGCGCGGAGCT
>JAWWOY010000916.1:0-3179 GCA_033851195.1 Kribbellaceae bacterium
CGTCCACGACGTTGCCCACCGGCTGGGCTGGTCCGCCTGGCGACGCCGCCACCAAGCCCGATCCCAGGCCAGCCACTACCACCGACAAGCCGCCCAGGCATGAAGATCACGATCTACGGCTGGAGTATTAGGGCTGAGGACTGACTTGGCCAGATAACGGCCAACCGGAGGTGATGATTTAGATACGAAAGGCCCTGTACCGCTCACAGCGGTCATGGCCTGAGGCTCGTTCTGCAGATCGTCGTCCGTCGCCAGGAGGGCTCAGGGGCGTCTCCACGAGGACGGCGTTGAACCTACCTTTGCACCTGTTTGGCGGAGGGCCAAGCCCACCTGGTAATCACTACTAGGACAAGGATGGCAGCCACCGCTATGAGGCGGATGACGGTCCATGTCGTCGCGGCGACCGGCCCTTGCAGCGGAGCATCGAATTGGAGTCGCTGTGACGTATCGACGATAGCCACCAGTGGAACCAGCACCCGGAAGGGAAGGCCGCGAAGTCCGCGGTTTCGCGCCAGGTTCCCAGCCAACCCGAAAAGAGAGCCGAGAATGCAGGCGACTATGCACCAGACCACCGTCTTGGACAAAAAGCCGTACCAGTCGACATGCGTTGCTCCCCCGGAAGGGTCATTCAGGTCCGCTGTCAGGAATTCTCCATGGCTCAGTTTTGTCACGTAGTAAGCGATCACGGCCACGAGCAGTGATGCGGAGGCCAGAATGACGGACTCCATCCTGGCCTTTCGCGCGAGACCGACGCAGAAAGCCAGTGCAGCCCAGGTCCATCCAGCGGATAGGACGAGACTTGCCGCATTGCCTATCGAGCCGCCGACCGTGCCAAGAAGGGGCGCGAGGATCCCGAGCATCGCGCCAACTGTCAGCGCGGCCACAGGCGCCAGGATATGGGATCGCAAAGAGGACACGATGTTCGAAAATTCCTTTTCGGTGACCAGGCAGAAAAACCTAGTAGTTGGCAATAGTGCGCATATGAGGCCCTGCCTCATCCGAGTTTATGATAGCCGCCGTGAGTCCACGGGTTGGACAGAGGTAGGGCCCCGACGCGTACGCTGCCCCAGCAGCACGCGGAAGGGATACGTGGAGACGAAGGACCGCGGCCTTGCCCGGTTCAGCTACCGTCCCCTCGACCTCACCGACGATGAACTGAAGAACGCGATCGAACGGGCCCGGTGAAACTGCGAATGAACAGGGAGAACGACCGCCCACGTCTGAGGACGGCCCTTCTCCTGCAAGTAGAAAGTGGGGCTCTACCGAGATGAGCTACAACCCGAAGGCCGCCGGGCCTCGAACCCGGTCCTCCCATTTCTGTGGAATGTCTGGTTGTGAACCAGTAGGCCTGACGCCCACCCCTGTTACTCCAATGAGAACCATACCCGATCTGCCACACCCAATTGCGACGGGCGGCACCCCCGTGACGGTCGCAGGCTGACTGGTCAGTTGGTGGCTGGGCGGAGTTGCGGGTGGGGTTTGGGGGAGGCGAGGAGGCGGTGGGCCGAGGGCGTCAGCGAGTGGAGGGCGATGCCGCCGGCGCGATGGGTGGTGACCAGGCCCGCGTTGCGCAGGATGCGGGCGTGCTCGCTCGCGGAGGCCAGCGAAATACCCGTACGCCGGGCCAACTGCGTCGTACTGGCGCTGGTTCTCAGCGTGCGGAGGACGGCCGCACGGGTCCGGCCGATGAGCTCGGCCAACTGGTCGGAGTCGCCGCCCAGCTCGTCGTACGGCAGATCGGCCGACGGGTAGACCATCACCGGTCGCCGTCCCGGCGGGTCCAGCAGCAGGCATTCGGCGGTCAGCGCTGACGGGTAGAGCAGCAGCCCGCGCCCGCCGAGGTGCACCTCGCGCGTGGAACCGTCGCCGACCAGGCCCTGCACCTCCAGCACGGGCGCGCGCCACCGGACATCGGGATGCAGACCCGCCAGCATTCCCTCGACGCCGGCGCTCAGCAGTGCCCGCGATCGGATCGCCAGATCCGCGGCGAAACGTTGCTCCGACTCGGTCGCGGACAAGGCCAGCACTTCGTGGTGGAACGCCCGTACGGCGTCGCCGAGCGAGCGCCGAGCCCGCGTACGGCCGGCCAGGAATTCCGTCATCCAAGGTTCGACCTCGCTCGGCAGCCACGGCTCCAACTCCCGGATGATGTCCGCAGGTGTCTCGATCAACTGCGCCACGGCCTGTTCCAGCCCCGGCTCGGCCAGCTCGGGCGTCAGGAAGCCGGGGAACTGGCCGGTCGGCGCGATCAGCTTGAACAGCGGCCGCATCGCCGGCCGGAGGTTGACCGCAGCCTGCCGGCGCCAGCGGCGTGCGGCCGGCGGGATCGGTCGGTCGCCGAGAGCCCGGGCGCCGAGGGCCGCGTCCCACAAGGGGTCCGGCTCGGTCCCGAACGTAACCCGAGCCAGGTCGGCTTCGCTGAAGTGAACCCTGATCATCTCCGGATTGTGCCCGCTGACGAGTCCTTCGGCCCAGACCGAAACCGGTCGCGCCGGGAGCCGGGGGCACCGACGCTATGCCCCATGATCCAGCGCAGACACGTCTTGACAGCCCTCCTGACCAGCGCGGTCCTGGCCAGCTCGACCCAGGCCAGCGCCACCACCGACCACCGCAACGACAACTCGCGCCCGAGCACCTATGTGGTCTCCGAACAGCCCGGCGACACCCCCGAGGGGATCGAGGTGACCCCCGACGGGACGATCTACGTCACCAGCGTCGGCAGTGGCGCCGTCTACCGCGGGTCGGTTCGCAGCCCACGCCTGAAGCCGTTCCTCGCCGCCGGTTCGGACGGCAGGACCTCGGCGACCGGTGTTCATGTCGATCGATGGGGCCGCGTCCTTGTCGCCGGTGCGAGCACCTCGAAGCTCTACCTGTACGACGCCCGCGGCCAGTTGCTCGCCGCCCGAACGGCACAGGAAGGCTCGTTCCTCAACGACTTCGCGTTCACCGCTGACGCCGTCTATGTGACCGATTCGGCGCACAACCAGATCTGGCGTGCCTCGCTGACTGCGCAAGGCCTTGGAGAGCTGGAGCCCTGGCTGACCCGCGACAAGATCAGCCCGACTCCGTACTTCCTCAACGGCATCGTCGCCACCCCGGATGGCCGCACGCTTCTGGTCGGAGAGCAAGGGCAGGACCTCACCTACCGCGTCGACATCCAGACCGCCACCGCGAAGCCG
>JAWWOY010000950.1:0-3929 GCA_033851195.1 Kribbellaceae bacterium
ACGTGGCCGTCATCGCGGTAGCGGCTGCCATCAACGCGTTCTCGGGGGTCGCGGCTCTGCTGCGCAGGGTGCCTGCCTCGGCGGTTCCCGCGCCTAGGGTGGCGGCGACGAGTCCGAGACCCACGACTCCTCCCGCACCAGCCAGCCAGGCAGCCCCGAACCGGTCGTCCACCCCAGCGACCGGACCGTCACCCTCCTCACCCGTGATGTGGTCCGCGAGCCGGGCCTGGCGATGCTCGATTCAAAGCATCGGTCCGCTCCTGCCGAAACCGTCCCTGCGACAATCAACCCGCGCATATTCAGTCTTATCGCGGTCGCCAACCGCCGCGCTCACGAACAGGGGAGATACAACGTGAATTCTGTTTCTTTCGCCACTATCGGGAGCGATCGGCCGCTGCGTGGCGTTGTCGTTGGCGCTGGGTTCCTTGGCCCATTCTGGGCGAAAGAGTTGGTGCACAGTCAGGACACAGAGTTGGTTGGATGGGTCGATCTTGATGCGGACCGGGTTCGCGCACGGGCGGACGAACTGGACCCGGCGAACCTGCCCACCGGCTCCTCTTTGGAGACGCTCTTGGCAACCCTGAAACCGGACTTCGTAGTCAACGCGGCCGCTCCCGGTGCGCACTACGAGGTCACTATGACGTCCCTCGGCCATGGTGCCGCGGTTCTCGGTGAAAAACCGCTCGCAGCCACCGTGGACCAGGCACGAGAGATGGTTGCCCGCGCCGACGAAACACAGCGATTGTTCATGGTGAGCCAGAACCGCCGCTACCTACCTGCCCTCATCGCGTACCGCGAGACCGTGCGGCGGCTGGGCACTGTGTCCAGCCTGTCCTGCGATTTCTTCCGTGCGTGGCGCGACTGGCAAGATCTCGAAGGCCACTTCCTCGGCACAATGGAACAGCCACTCCTGCTAGACATGGCGGTCCACCTGTTCGACGCCGCACGCGCACTAACCGGAGCAGACCCGGTCGCGGTGTACTGCGAATCGTACGATCCACCGTGGAGCTGGTTTCCCGGCGCCGCAGCCGCGAACGCGGTATTCGAGATGACCGGGGGGCTCCGTTTCACGCTCAACGGAAGCTGGTGCAGCGATGGATTCGAGACCACCTGGACCGGCTCATGGCGAGCGGTCGGCGAACGCGGCAGCGCGCTGTGGGACGGCGAAACCGCGCCCGTACTTGATCCTGCCCCCGGGCAGGAACTGACGGCTGTGGTGCCCGAGTCGACCACGTCCCAGGAAGGCCGGTTCTACGGCCTTGCCGACGCGCTGACCGATTTTGTTACCGCATTGCGGACCGGCCATGCTCCGCAAGGAGAGTGCCACGACAACCTGCTCAGCATGCTCATGTGTCATGCCGCGGTGGAATCCGCCCAGACTGGACTGCGAGTGCCGATCACCCTGTAGCTCCGTCGCCGACGCGCATGGGTGGATCGAGTTAGGGCGGCCTCCTGATGGCCTGTCGTGCCCAGGTGTGGGCGGGAAGGTAGGAGCCGCTGCCGGATTCGGTGATGTTGCCTCCAACGGTGTGCGTCAACGATGGCGGCGGTTGGTGCTTTCACGCTCTTGTCAGGCGGGTACGGTGACCGAGACGTCCGCACCCGCCTTGATCGGGGACTGGTCCAGGATCGACAACCTCACGACCGGCTGCCGCTCATGGTCGCCGGGACGATCCGGTAGTCGGCTTGGAAGACGAGATTGTGGACGTCGGCGGCGGCGATCGCCCGCAGGGTTGGCAGTTCGGCCAGCGCCTGCTTGGGAGTGAACACGTTCAGTGGCCACTCGCCGACCGTTCCGCCGCTGAGGTGGGGGTGGTGGAATCCGCGGCCGTAGTGAGCCCGGATCGCGATCGGGTTGATGCCGGCGGCAACCTGTTCCGGCCACGACAGCACCCAGAGCGCGGCCAGCCCACCGTCTGGCGTCCGGTCCAGACCGGTGGCCGCGACCTTGCCCGTGCCGAGCAGAAGATCCTCGTTCAACTCGTCGAGGGCTTCCCGGGCCATCGAATCGAGCAGTTCGACCGTGGCCGCGAAGAGCTGCTCCTTCTCCTCCCGGGTGACCGCCGTCTCGCCGTGCGAACGGTCCCTGAGGTCGGCGAAGTGTCGCAACAACGCCTCGTTGTGCGGGTGCGTCATGACATCTCCCTTCTTGAACTCAACTCTCTGAGGGTCGACCCGATCCAGTCGCGCATCGGCCCCGGCGCCAGGATCGCGCCGTGCGGCACGCCGGGCAGTACCTCCAGTCGTGCTGCGTTGCCGTTAGCAAGCAAGCGCATCGCGTACTCCTCGACGTCGTCGCGGATCCGGAGCCAGCCGGTAGTCGACGCTGATCACAGTGGCGGCCGTGATCCGGGCCAGGTCGGCACAGACTTCGTGCCACCCGGCCGCGGACCCACGGGTCCAACTGCCGCCGTGCGCCCAGACGAGCCAGCCACGCCAGGCATCGACCGGACGGTAGATCCGAACCGGTACCTCCCCGACCAGCAAAGAACCCCAGCCGACCTCCACGCTCAAGAGCGCTTCGTCCGCAGGAACACGCAGACGAGTGCGGCCGCGACCAGGCACAGCGCGGTGTTGACCCAGATCGCGGTGGTGACGCCGCTGAGCACGGTCGACGGGTTCTCGCTGCCAAGCGAGTGCACCCTGGCGGTAACGATCGCGCTCATGATCGGGATGCCCATCGTGATGCCGACCTGCTGGCTCATCGTGGCCAGGCCGGTCGCCAGACCCTGCTCCTCGTCCGGCAGGCCGGTTGTCGCGGTGACCATGAAGCCGACGATCGCGACCAGGTTGGCGATCCCGCCGACGAAGGTGGCGACCAGCAGCAGCACCATCCACTCCTTGCTCTGGCCGAGCAGCACCAGCGACACGGTAGCGGCCGCCTGCAGCAGGAAGCCGAGCACGATGGCGTTTTTCGCGCCGACGCGCCCGATCACCTTCGGTGCGACCATGCCGCCGAGCACGGTGCCCGCGCCCAGGACGGCGAAGGACAGACCGGCACCGAGCGGGGTGAAGCCGAGTATCTTCTGCAGGTAGAGCGTCAGCAGAAAGACCAGTGAGGTCTCGGTGATGAACGCCAGCAGGCCGGCGAAGTTGCCCCAGCCGATGTTGGCGCGGCGCAGGATCGCGACCGGAACCAGCGGCGCGGCGACCTTCTGCTCGACCACCCAGAAGACGGCCAGCAGGACGATGGCGGCGGCCAGCGAGCCCAGGGCGAGCGGGTCGGACCAGGACTTCTCGCCGGCCCGGGTCAGCCCGAACACGACCGTGAGCAGACCGAGCGTCACCGAGATGGCACCCGGTACGTCGAGCTTCGGCCGCTCGGCGGGACGGCTCTCCGACAGCACGGTCGGGGCGAGCACCAGGACGATTAGGGCGACCGGGACGTTGATGAAGAACGCCCAGCGCCAGCTCAGCAGATCGGTGAGGACACCACCGAGGATCGCGCCGGTCGTGAAGCCCGCCGCCATCAAAGCGCCGTTCAGGCCGAGCGCCTTGTCCCGCAGTTTGCCTTCCGGGAACGAGGTGGTCAGCAGAGACAACGCGGCCGGAGTGACCGCCGCGGTTGCCAAACCCTGCGCGACGCGAGCCGACAGCAGCATCGCCGGAGAGGTGGAGATACCGCCGACCAGCGAGGCGATGCCGAGTAACGCCATCCCGCCCACGAGAAGGCGACGCCGGCCGAACAGGTCGGCGACCCGCCCGAACAGCAGGGTGAACCCGGCCGCGCAGAGGGCGAAGGCCGTGGCGATCCACTGCAGGTTCTCCAGCGCGAACCCGACGTCGGCGCCGATCGTCGGCAACGTGACGTTCAGGATGGAGAAGTCCACAGCGAGGGTGAAGCTCGCGGTCAGCAGCAGGACGAGCGCCAGCCGCTGCCGGCCCGTCATCCTCGCTTCGGTGGTTCCGCCAGGAAGACGCTCGGCATC
>JAWWOY010000955.1:0-2534 GCA_033851195.1 Kribbellaceae bacterium
CAGCCGGGACCTCTCATCACACACGCGTCGCAGTCGATCAGCACAACGTCCTCCAAAGTGGGGAAGAACCCGGACTTGCGCCCGGTTGCGAAGGACGCTAGAGAACGCCGCCGACAGTTTCCCGTCAGGAGCAGGCGAGGTTCGGTCAGGAGCGGGCGATCCGGGCGGTCAGGCTGGTCGCGCCGAGCGCCCGGCCGCCCATCGCGACGATGCTTTCGGCAACCTCCCGGTCGCTCGAGACGACCACCACCGGGCGGCCCGGCGGTTCGGCCCGGACCAGTTGCCGGATCACCTCATCGGCGATCACCCCGGGTGGGCTGAAGCGGACCCGCACCCCACGCGGCGAGTTCAGCTGGACCGGGCCGGACAGCTCCGCCCCGTCGAACACGACAGTCACCTCGATCCTGCGCTGCGCCACCAGCGCACCCAGCGCGGTGACGAGGCGTTGCCGCTGCGAGTGCAGCGGCGAGTTCGGCCAGGCCGTCTTGGTGACGTTGTAGCCGTCAACGATCAGATGCACCTGCGGCAGCGCCAGGAGTTCGTCGAGCAGCGCCGGGTCGTCCGGCGCGGACCGCCCGACCGGCGCCGCGGCCGGCTCCACCCCGGCGACGGTGTCCGCCGGACGGATCTCTCCCCCGAGTGGCAGGGCGAGCTCGCGACGGAGTCCCCCCGCGGCCTCGATGACGGTGTCGAGCAGCAGCCGGGTCCGGACCGAGGCCAGTTCACGTTCCTGACCCGCCGTACGCCGTGCGGCGTGCTCGACAGCCTCCAGTTCGGTGATGCGGGCCCGGAGCTTGCGCAGCTCACGATCGACGTCCGCGCGGGCCGCACTGACCCGTTCGTCCGCGCTGCCGGCTTCGGCCGTGCGCAGTTCCAGGTTTGCCTGCAAGCCGCTGATCCGTTGCCTTGCCTCGTTCAGCTTGCGCCGCAGGGTGACGTTCTCAGCCTTCAGGTCGGCGATCTGCCCGCGCAAACGTTCGCGCACCTGACGGGCCTCGGTCCGGGCCTGGTCCAGTTGACCGGCCAACCTGCCGATCGCGTCGTCGTCCGCGTGTGGCGCCTCCGGGACCACCTGGGCCGCGTCGGCAACCCGTTGCTCCCAGTCGTCCGGACGGAGCAGGTAGGCGAGGGCAGCCACCTCGGCGGGATCGGCAGTAGGCACCGGCACCCCTTCGGCAACGGCATCACCGAGTTCGGGGTGCTCCCCGCGTACCTCCAAGGCCACCAGCCGGCGGAACTGCTCGTCGGTCTCCAGGATCGGGCCCAGCACGGACGCCGACAGCTTGGCCCGCTTGCCGGGGGCGAAGCTGGCGAACCGCCGCAACGGGGCCGGGATGTCGGTCGCGGGCAGCTGACCGAGGGCTTGCGCGGCCAGGTTCAGAACCCGTTGCCGGACCGGTTCGGGCAAGGTGGTGGCAGCGGATCCGGCGGCGGTGCCTGCCTCAGTCACCGGTCCGCAGTCCGGCCGGATCGGTGATCGGGCCGAGCCCGTGACGCAGACCACATCCGCTGGGCGCGAAGCCCCTGCTGATGGTGATCGCTTGTATACCCATGAACCGAGCCTAGTCCTTCCAGGTGCGTGTCACCTCGGGAATTGTCGGAGGGCCCACCTACCGTCTGGGGTCATGAGCAGTCCTCTGTCGGATCCAGCCGCAACCCGGGCGCCGGAACCGGCCATGCCGATCCGTGGCGTGCAGCCGAGTTTCGATGACCTCGGAACGCCCCTGCGCGACGTGACGTTCTGCGTGGTCGACCTGGAGACGACCGGCGGCGCGCCGGGGTCGTCGGGCATCACCGAGATCGGCGCGGTCAAGGTGCGCGGCGGCGAACTGCTGGGCGAGTTCCAGAGCCTGGTGAATCCGGCCGAGCCGATCCCGCCGTTCATCGCCGTGCTGACCGGCATCACCGACGTGATGGTTGCCTCGTCACCCCGGATCGGTTCCGTGCTGCCCGCCTTCCTGGAGTTCGCCCGCGGCTGCGTGCTGGTCGCGCACAACGCGCCGTTCGA
Source organism: Kribbellaceae bacterium (assembly GCA_033851195.1). Classification (GTDB taxonomy): domain Bacteria; phylum Actinomycetota; class Actinomycetes; order Propionibacteriales; family Kribbellaceae; genus Kribbella. Next base: position 2,009 of record JAWWOY010000955.1, read on the forward strand.
CGTCGGCTTCCTCAAGCACGACAGCCACGTGCATGGGTACGACTGGCCCGACTTCGCTGTGGTCGACACCGCCCTGCTGGCCCGCCGGGTGCTGACCCCCGACGACGCCCCGAACTGCAAGCTCGGCACCCTGGCGAAGGTGTTCCGCGCCACCACCACGCCGAACCACCGCGCCCTGGCCGACGCCCGCGCCACCGTCGACGTACTGCACGGGTTGTTCGAGCGAGTGGGTTCGCTCGGGGTGCAGACCCTGGAGGACCTGCACACGTTTTCGTCCCGGGTCGCGCCGGCCGTGCGGGCCAAGCGACACCTGTCCGAATCGTTGCCGCACGCACCTGGCGTCTACCTGTTCACCGACGACCGCGGTGAGGTGCTGTATGTCGGCAAGTCGAAGGATCTGCGCACCCGGGTCCGGTCATACTTCACCGCCTCCGAGACACGGACCAGGATCGGCGAGATGGTCGGCATCGCGTCCGCCGTCCGCGGCATCGAGTGCGGTACGGCGCTGGAGGCCGAGGTGCGGGAA
>JAWWOY010000959.1:0-5270 GCA_033851195.1 Kribbellaceae bacterium
CTCTATTCGTACGCCGTGAGAAAGGCGTTGAGTCGGGTCGAGACGGCTGTCGGAGCCTCGAACCACGGCAAGTGCCCCGCGTTGGGGATGACGCCAAGGGAGGCGTTTGGCACGATGTCGAGGAGTCGTCGGGCGTTGACCAGAGGTCGTGGGTCTTGCTCACCATGGATGATCAAGGTTGGAGCTGTCACCTTCGTCGCGAGCGTGATCGCGTCAGGTTGGCCGCACCAGAGTTCTCGATTGGCCTGCCAGTTGATCTCGAATGGGACGGATGCTGCGGCCCTTGCCCACCCCTCGGCCCTCGAAGGGTCGGCATAGTCGGGTAGCCAGCACAGCATGCGGTACTCGACTTCCTCGTCCCAACTCCGCTCCTGCTGCTCCAGCTCGTCACGGCGATTCTGCTCTTTGGCTGTGAGGCGCTTGGCGACTTCCGCGTAGTACGGCGCCCGCCACTCCGTCCCCGGTCCGGTCCCGCTGCAGTAGATCACGGCTTCCACGTGTTCGGGATGGGTCCAGGCGTATGCGAGGACGAGTGCCGCTCCCCATGAGTGGCCGAAGACCGTCCATCGGTCATAGTCCCATTGTCGGCGTAGGGCATCGAGGTCGGCGACCGCCCGGTCCACCCGGTAGTCATCAGGTCCGGTCGAGCGGCCGCAGCCTCGCTGGTCGTACCGATGGACGTGATGAGTCGAGTCCACCATGGTGGCAATCGGGCCGAGGTAGTCCCACATGCCCGGACCGCCATGACAGAGGACGACAGGCGACCCACCGGTAGGTCCGGAACTCATCGTCCAAAGTTGTGCGCCGTCATCGAGCGTCACCGCGCGTTCCCGAATCTCGTTCACCAGAACAGAGTCCCGGGTAGGCAATCTGCCGTCAACGGAGTTGCCGCCAACCAGTGGCGTCAAGTTCATGGAAGATAAGTGGGGTCCGACACCTTGGCGGACCGCCTGATCGCGGACAGCGCCTCGTTCGTATCAATGCGCTCGACCCAGGGCGGCGTTTTGAAGTGACCGACCCTAAGAAGTCACCTCCCAAGTACTGGCGCTGAGCGCTGACGCCAAACTTGGCCGTCCACTGATAGCTGCCAACCGCTTGGGGTGGTTGCTGTAGACAACTTGGCTGGATGTGAGGGTTCGGGTCTTCGTCGGCGTTGTTGCGGGTGGTCAAGGTACACGGGTTCCAGTCGTTGTTCGCTGACTGCGGAATCGCTTGTGGATAAGGCGAAACTGGCTGGTCGGGGTCAGGAACCGTCGGCGGGAGCCGGTAGTGTTCTGGAGGCGAGGTTACCCAGGTAGGGAGGCGAGCAGGGCGCGGACGTCCGGCGCACCCGGAAGGGCGAGTGCCTGGACGGCGATCTTCGTCGCATCTGTCATGGTGACCCGGCGAAGGCGAGCTTTCACGAGTGGGACCTGAGGGCCGACGGCGCTGAGCTCGTGGACGCCCAGACCGGCCAGCAGTACCGCGGCCTCGGGATCGCTGGCGAGATCCCCGCAGACTGCGACCTCGACGCCTGCCGGTACGCCCCGGACCACCCGGTCGATCAACTGCAGGACCGCCGGGTCGAGACCATCGGCCAGCTCTGCCACGGCGCTGTTGCCGCGATCTGCGGCGGTTGTGTACTGGGTCAGGTCATTCGTGCCGATGCTGACGAAGTCCAGCCCGGCTGCCAGGCTGTTGATGCGCAGCGCGGCGGCCGGGACTTCGACCATGATGCCGACCTTGACGTCCCCGGACGAGCTTCCGATCGCGGCCAGTTCGGCCAGCGCCCACGCGACCTCCTCGGCCGTCGTGACCATCGGGAACATCACCTGCACCGGTGTCTCGAGCGCCACCTGGCAGATCGCCGTGAGCTGATCCCGCAACAGTTCCGGCCGCCGCCGGAACACTCGTAGACCGCGCTCGCCGAGGAACGGGTTGGCCTCAGGCTCCTGTGGCAGGAAGGGCAGCGGCTTGTCCCCGCCGATGTCCCAGGTCCGGATAGTTATCGGCTTGCCGTCGAGTGCTGCTGCGATTGCCCGGAACGCGGCTACCTGCTCGTCCACGCTCGGTGCCACCCGCCGATCGCCGAAGAGCACCTCGGTCCGGACCAGACCGGAGCCATCCGCGCCTTGTGCGTCCCGGGCGTCCTGCACGGAACCGACGTTCGCGAGCACCGGGATGGTCCGTCCGTCGCGCGTCACTGCGGGCTGGTCCGCCTCGGCCAGCGCAGTGGCCCGCTCGGCCGCGCGCTGCTTCAGCGTCGTACGGATGGACTCCTGGGTTGCCTGGTCCGGTTCGACGACGAACAACGCCGAGCGGGCGTCGAACGCGACCAAGGCGCCTGCGGGGACAGCGACCTCGCCGATGCCGGTGATCAGGGGGATGCCGCGCGAGCGCGCGACGATCACGCCGTGCCCGGTCGTCCCGGCTGCTCGCACCGCGACTCCTGCGATCCGCTCTGCGTCCAGCGTCGCGGACGTCGCAGCATCCAACTCCGGTACGACGAGTACGCCGTCCGCGGGTGGCTCTTCAACGGCTCTGGCTTGCCCGGTCAGCAAGCTGAGTAGGCGGTCACGGACACTGCGGACATCCTGCGCTCGTTCCCGCTGGTACGCGTCGTCGAGCGTTGAGAAGGTAGCGGCAAGCTCGTCCAGAGTGCGGCTCCAGGCCTCCGGGGCACTGGCGCTCTCGGCAATCGCCTGCTCGACGGGCGTCAGCACTGCCTGATCGTCCAGCAGGGCCAGGTGTGCATCGAAGATCGCCGCCTCGGTCGAGCCGACCCGTTGAGAGGTTTTGGTCCGAAGCAGTTCCAGGTCGCTCGTCGCCCTCGTCCGGGCAACCTCGGACCGCCGAAGTTCCTCGGCGGCATCGCCCGGGTGGTAATCGCTCAGATCTATCCGGGCAGCGGCGACGATTGCCGGGCCCATGGCGACGTCCAGGCCCGAGCCGCTCCGACCAGCAACCGGGCTCGGCGGGGCCGGCGTCGTAGGCGCCGGCTGATCACCGAACGACTGATCCGCCAGCTGGCGGACAGCTGTGAGGGCGTCAGCGGCTTGGGGACCGGTCGCACCGACGCGGAGCCGGTGGCCCTGCTGGGCGTTGAGTGTCGCGACCATGCTCAGACTGCCTGCGTCGACCGGCCCGCGGCCGGTATCGAGATCGGTCAGCGTGACGATAGCGTCGTACGAGCGGACCAGCGCGACGAGCTTCGCCGCCGGGCGTGCGTGCAGACCGTGCGGACTGTCCACCACCACTTCCACCGTCTGCGCGGATTCCGGTGCCACCACCGCAGGCACAGCGGTCTCAGTCGAGGCGTCGCCCAGGTGGTCCTGCTTGGGGGCCAGACCCTGCTTGGCCTCGCTGACCACGGCGTCGATGGGTGCGCCGGTCGAAGCAAGGACGACCGCAGCCACCAGGCCCTCCACCAGCGGGGCGCTGGAGATCATCACCCGGTCCGCGACCTCGGGATCCACGAACTCCAGCGCCATCTCGGCACTCAGCACCGCACTGCCGAGGTCGACCAGGACGAGCACGCCGTCCGGGCTGTCGGCCGCGCCGATCGCCTCGGCCACGGCCGCCGCATCCGTGCCGAAGGTGGTCTCGTCCAGTCCCGCCGCGACCGCGATCACCGGCCGATCCGCCTCGGCGACCATCTCGGCCGCAAGTCCCACTGCGGCCGTGGCCAGCGCCCGGCTGTGTGAGACCACCACGATCCCGATCACGGGCGGCTCATGCCAGTGTTCGGGCTGCCGATTCCAGCAACAGGGTGGTACTGGTCGCGCCCGGATCCAGGTGGCCCGCGCTGCGTTCGCCGAGATAGCTCGCGCGACCCTTGCGGGCGACCAGCGGGATGGTCGCGTCCCTGCCTTTGGCCGCGGCGTCGGCAGCCGCCCGGAGCGCGTCGGCCAGGTCGGATCCACCCGTCACGGCGGCGTCGTACGCATCGAGCGCGGGGGCCCAGGCGTCGTACATGGTCTTGTCGCCGAGTTCGGCCTTGCCGCGGGCGAGGATGCCGCCGACCCCGGCGCGGAGTCCTTCACCGACCGAAGCCGCGGTGATCTCACTGCCCGCCAGGGCGGTGCCGAAGCGCAGAAAGAAGGTGCCGTAGAGCGGTCCGCTCGCGCCGCCGACCTTGCTGACCAGGGTCATCCCGGCCCTTTTCAGCAGCTCATCGACCGAGTCGAACCCGGTCTCGTCCAGCACCGCGACGACCGCCGCGAAGCCACGGTCCATGTTGGCGCCGTGGTCGGCGTCACCGATCGCCGAGTCGAGCTCGGTCAGGTACGCCGCGTTGTCGTGCAGCGTGCTCGCGAGATCCCGCAGCCAGTCCGTGAAAGTCGTGACGTCCGCCATCGGTCACGCTCTCCAGCGCAGGCCGGGGGTGTTCACCGGTGCGTCCCAGAGTCGGACCATTTCGTCGTCCACCTTGAGCAGGGTGACCGAACAGCCGGCCATCTCCAGCGAGGTGATGTAGTTGCCGACCAGCGACCGGGCCACGGTGATGCCTGCCAGGTCGAGCAGTTTCCGGACCTCGTTGTACATCACGTACAGCTCGATCTGCGGCGTACCGCCCATGCCGTTGACGAAGGCAATCACCGAATCGCCTTGCTGGTAAGGCAGATCGGTGACCACTGGATCGACCAACATGGCGGCGATGTCCTTGGCGGGTGCAATCGGCAACCTTCGCCGGCCCGGCTCGCCGTGGATGCCGATGCCGACCTCCATCTCGTTCTCGGCCAGCTCGAACGTCGGCTTGCCCGCGGCCGGGACCGTGCAGGACGTGAGCGCCATTCCCATGCTGCGGCCGTTGTCGTTCACCCGCTTGGCCAGGTCCGCGACCTCCTGCAGCGAGCGGCCCTCCTCGGCGGCGGCGCCGGCGATCTTCTCCAGCAGCACGGTGACGCCGACCCCACGGCGCCCGGCGGTGAACAGGCTGTCCTGGACGGCCACGTCGTCGTTCGTGACCACCGACAGCACCTCGGTGCCCGCGTCGGCGGCGGCCAGTTCGGCGGCCATCTCGAAGTTCAACACGTCACCGGTGTAGTTCTTCACGATGTGCAGCACGCCGGCGCCCGCGTCGACGGCCTTGGTGGCGGCCATCATCTGGTCCGGCACCGGCGAGGTGAAGACCTCACCCGCGCAGGCGGCGTCCAGCATGCCGAGCCCGACGAACCCGCCGTGCATCGGCTCGTGGCCGGAGCCACCGCCGGAGATCAGCCCGACCTTGCCAGGCCTCGGGGCGTCCTTGCGGTAGACGATGCGGTTCGGGTGGTCCACCCGGACATGGT